>JACXUQ010000378.1 GCA_014763835.1 Thiotrichales bacterium | reverse complement strand
ATGGCGGTGGCGGTCAAACAGGAGCTGGTGCTGTTTATTATGGGCGGGATTTTTGTGGCGGAAACCCTGTCGGTGATTCTGCAGGTCGGCTCCTACAAATTGCGCAAGAAACGTATTTTCCTGATGGCGCCGCTGCACCACCATTTCGAGCAGAAAGGCTGGCATGAGTCGCAGGTGATTGTGCGTTTCTGGATTATTACGATTATTTTGGTATTGATTGGTCTGGCGAGTTTGAAACTGCGTTAGATCGTATGGATTTTGGCCGTTGCCCGGTTGGCGGCGGCGTTTGAATTAGGAAAAGAACGTGTATTTAGTAGCAGGTTTGGGGATTACCGGTCAGTCGGTTTTACGTTATTTCAAGGCGCAGGGTGAGTCTTGCTTTGCCTATGACACGCGCGAGGAACTGGATGTGTCGGCCTTGGCGCAGCAGTTTCCGGAAGTGGAGTTTGCCACCGGCCATCTGCCGACGGCGTGGATCACGCAATTTGAAACCATTGTATTGAGTCCGGGGATTGCCCAGTCGGAGCCTTGGGTGATGAACCTGCGCAAACTCGGCAAACAGGTCATCGGCGATATCGAACTGTTTGCCCGCGCCGTCGGAGTGCCGGTGATCGGCATTACCGGTTCGAATGGCAAAAGCACCGTCACCACGCTGACCGGACTGGCATTGCAGCAAGCCGGTTACAAGGCGGCGATGGGCGGCAATCTTGGGCAGCCGGCGCTTGATCTGCTGCTGGATGAAACCGATTACGACGTCTATGTGCTGGAGCTGTCGAGTTTCCAGCTGGAAACCACCTATTCACTGCAGACCATCTCCTCCACAGTATTGAATGTGTCCGAAGACCATATGGACCGTTACGAGGACCTGGAAGACTATATTCAGGCCAAAACCAAGGTGTTTGAGCAGACAGACCTGGCGGTGTTGCCGGAAGATTTCAGCGAACACGGCATGATCCACCACTGCCCGGTAGTACATTTCGGGCTGTCGGAAAGCTTCAAACGCGGCCCCGACGATTACGGCGTGATCGAACATCAGGATGAGCTTTGGTTGGCACGCGGGCAACAACCGTTGGTCAAGGTAAGTGACATGGTATTGCAGGGCAAGCACCACCGTTTGAATGCTTTGGCGATGATGGCATTGTGCCAGCCGTTTAATATTGCGCCTGCGGTTTTTCAGAAAGTGTTGAGCGAATTCAAAGGCTTGCCGCACCGTACCCAGTTGGTGGTGAACTACAAGGATGTGGAGTGGATCAACGACTCCAAGGGCACCAATGTGGGCGCGACCTTGACGGCGATTGAAACCATGGGGCAGCAGGCCAGACATCGTCAAGGCCAGATTATTCTTTTGGCCGGCGGAGTGGGCAAGGACGCCGATTTCACACCGCTGCGGCCGGCAGTACACGAGTATTGCCGTCAAACGATTGTCTTCGGACGCGACCGCGAGCAGATTGCCGCAGCCTTGCCGCACGAGACTGTGGCCCAGGTGGAGACGCTGGCGCAGGCGATTGCGCTGGCGGCAGAAACGGCGCAGGCCGGGGATTGTGTGCTCTTTTCGCCGGCCTGTGCCAGTTTTGACCAATTTGACAACTACGCCCATCGCGGCAAAGTCTTCGAGCAGCTGGTGGGTGAGATGGTGGCTGCCGAGGAGGCGCGCTGATTATGTTGGCGCGTTGGCGTCAGCAGA
>JACXUQ010000377.1 GCA_014763835.1 Thiotrichales bacterium | reverse complement strand
CCGATGACGCTGCAATTGGCATTGATGGCACTGGCGGTCGCTGTACTCATTGCATTCCCATTGGGCATATGGGCGGCCCTAAGAGCCGGCAAATGGCCGGACCATCTGGCGATGACAGTGTCATTGCTCGGGGTTTCCATTCCCAATTTCTGGCTGGGGCCGATGCTGATTTTGCTGTTTTCATTGGCGCTGGGCTGGTTGCCGGTCAGCGGTGCCGAACAGCCTTGGGCGTGGGTCTTGCCGGCTGTGACGCTCGGCACAGCTTTGGCGGCCATACTGGCGCGTATGCTGCGTGCCTCTTTGTTGGAGGTGATGCACGAAGATTATATCCGCACCGCGCAGGCCAAAGGCTTGAGCGGCTGGCGGGTGTATGGACAGCATGCATTGTTTAATGCGTTGCTGCCGGTCGTGACGATTTTAGGGTTGCAGCTAGGTACGCTGCTGGGTGGAGCGGTCATCACCGAAGTGGTATTCGACTGGCCGGGGTTGGGCCAATTATTGGTGGAGTCAATCCAGCGCCGCGATTATCCGGTGGTGCAAGCGTGTATTTTGATTATCAGCGTCGCTTATATCACGGTAAACGGCCTCACCGAACTCGTCTATGCCTGGCTTGATCCGCGCATCAGGATCGCGCAGTGAGGAGCGGGGCATGATTTTGAGAACCTTCAGTTATGCGATGATTGCATTGTGGTGTCTGATGGCATTGGCCGCGGTGTGGATTGGCGCCGAGGCAAATGAAGTGGTGTTGCAGCAGTTCCTGACGCCGCCGTCCTTAAGCCACTGGATGGGGACCGACGAACTCGGTCGTCCGGTTTTGGAACGTCTGGTGCAGGGCGCACAAACTTCGCTGCTGGTCGCTACGGGGGTGGTAACGCTGTCGGCACTGATTGGCACGACGATTGGCATATACAGCGGTTACCGCGGCGGCTGGGTGGATCGTGTCATCACCAAAATCATCGACGTGTTTCTGGCGTTTCCGGGATTGCTGTTGGCGATTGCCTTGGCGGCCATTTTAGGGCCGGGGATTGAAAACGTGGTGTTTGCCCTGGTCGTCGTCGGCTGGGTGGGTTACGCCCGTTTGGCGCGCGCGCAGACTTTGAGCTTGCGTAACCGCGAACATATACTGGCGGCGCGTGCTTTGGGCGTGCCCACCTGGCGCATTCTCTGGCGCCATCTGTTGCCGTTGTTGCTGGCGCCTTTAGGGGTCGAGGCCACTTTTGGTGTGGCCGGGGCTGTGATTTCCGAGGCCGGGCTGTCGTTTCTGGGATTAGGGGTGCAACCGCCCGACGCCTCCTGGGGCAGCATGATCAAAGAGGGAACGCGCTACTTGCTGGTTGCGCCGCATCTGGTGTTGGCGCCGGGTATCGCCTTGATGCTGGTGGTGTTGGCAGTCAATTTGTTGGGCGACCGTTGGCGTGACTACTTGGATGTGAAAAACCGCCATCAGCATCGCGCCTGAAAAATATCGTTTAAAAAAGTCAACAGGCCGGGTTAAGGTCTGAACCTCAAAGAGCGCGAAGGTCACGAAGGCTTTGTAAATCGATCCGGTTTATCGGCACTACCTCCTATTTTTACGGCAATTAAAATATTTAGAGAGCTTTGCATGAGATAGATACACGAGTAAAAATGGCCAAAATCCGCCTGATTTTTGTTGAAAAACTTGCTAATAGCTCGCTATTAGCGGCGTT
>JACXUQ010000376.1 GCA_014763835.1 Thiotrichales bacterium | reverse complement strand
TGCTAAAGTTTTAATGCAGCATGCCGATAAACACCTTAAGCATTAGAGTATGCAAAAGGAGAAAATCATGGAAATTTCAGCGAACGGTGCCGTAGCGGCTGCTCTGGCGCAACAGCAAGTCTATGCGCAAGGCGAAGTGCAGGTCAGTATGCTCAAAAAAGCGATCGACACCCAATCGCAAGGAGCTTTACAGTTAATCGCCTCTTTGCCTACACCGCCACCGGCTCCCGTCGGGGCACTTGGGCAGAACATCAATATCAAAGTCTAACTACGACTTAGGGCGCAGCCTGCATGACCGGACCGCGAGGGTTCTCGACACTCAACTCGCGTGCCAACACCTTGGCGACTTCATTGCGATAATGGTAAGAAGGCACCTGCTGGTTAATCATCAACACAAACGGCAGCCAGTTATCTTGTTGCTGAATATAGCCCGCCAAGGCACTCACCCCGAGCAAAGTTCCCGACTTGGCAAACACCCCCTGCTCCACCTCGGGTAACAAGCCCTTCCAGGGGCGGAAAGCGTTCAGCAACTCGGCCAACTGCTGCGGACTCAAACGGTTATTGCGCGACAGCCCAGCCCCTTCTTCGATATAGGCCCCCTGCCAATCAAAGTGCGCCGCCAGCTGTTCGGCAAACAACCGTTTGACCTTGTCGGCACTGGCTGGGGCACCATACAATTCGGCACTCAGCTTCAACGCCAGCTGATTGGCAATAAAGTTGGTGGAATACTTCATCATCGGCTTGACCACCTCCGCCAACGTCATCGCATTTCGATAGGTATAAAGCAATTTTTCGCCATTCGCCACTTTTTCCCACCGCACCGCATCACCCACAACCAAACCTTGTTGACGCAAAAAGGCCGCCAGCAGTTCGGCAAAATAGCGCTGCCCTACCTTCGGATCGCTACCGCTATTAATACGCTGCTTCCCCGGCTTTAAATCCCTTCCAAAGGCTTCCGCCAAGGGCGTCAGCGGGGTTTGCGGTTCGGCCGACACCACTTTGCCGCCGATTTTGGAAAGATAGAGCGTATTGAAATTCGCCGCCAATGCCGAAGGCACCGCATCATAAGGATTATCGCTACTGCCGCTGCCAGGCAGCGTCAGATCGCTATCGAAATAACTCACATCCAATACAATCCCATCCAACCGCCCCACCCCGGCCTGTTGAAAACGCACCTGCAAATCGGCGGCAACCCGCTGCAACGCTTCCGACGTCAGAAACGGATCGCCATAGCCTTTCACCACCAGAAAACGTTTGTTTTGTCTGGTTTGCACCCAAAAATCGGTTTTAAAGCGGTGCTCCGCACCCCAGTGCGACAAGGCGATAAACGCCGTCACCAATTTGGTGGTGGAGGCCGGCACAAAGGCTTCACCGGCCGCTTTGCTAATCAGCGGACGATGACTACCATCCACCACCAGCAAACCGGCCTGCTGCATGTGCGACAACTCCGGCAAGGCCTGCCAAACGGCCGCCTCCGACGCCGCCTGTACTGGCAAAACACCAAGCAGCACACAAACCAACAGCCCCTGTCTGCAAACACGCCTGAACTGCACAAACCGCTTAGTCATTGCCAACGCCATCCACCAAAACTTGCTTAAATTGAGAGCTTTGCACGAGTGGGGCGCGAAATAAAAATGAGGAAAAAATTGGCTGGTTGAGGCGGAAAACGCAGCTAATAGCTCGCTATTAGCAAG
>JACXUQ010000375.1 GCA_014763835.1 Thiotrichales bacterium | reverse complement strand
CCGCGATTACGGCATTGGTGTGCCCAAAGGGCAACTGATTACCCAGCTGGATGAGTTGGATGCGGCATTGGATAGCGTCGGCGGCGACGCTTGGGTGGTGAAGGCGCAGATTCACGCCGGCGCGCGCGGTAAGGCGGGCGGGGTGAAACTGGTCAAGAGCCGTGAAGAAGCCAAGCAGGTCGCGGCCTCTTTGTTGGGGAACTCGTTGGCGACCATTCAGACGGCGGGCAAGAAACTGCCTATCAATAGCCTGTTGATTGAAGAAACCCTGGCAATTGAAGAAGAGTTGTATTTGAGTTTGGTGGTTGACCGTGTCAGCCGCACCCATACGTTTATTATCTCCGCAGCCGGCGGGATGGATATTGAAGAGGTGGCTGAGCACAGTCCTGAAAAAATTCTGACGGTGCATATCGATCCGACCGTGGGGGTGATGCCCTATCAGTGCCGCGAAGTCGGCTTTGCGCTGGGATTGACCGGCACTGCGTTCAAACAGATCGGCCAGTTGATGCAGCAGTTCTACCAGCTGACGCTGGATAAAGACGTTTCTCAGGTGGAGATCAATCCGTTGATCCGTACCGCAGACAATGCGCTGATCGCGCTGGATGCCAAGGTGAATATCGACTCCAACGCCCTGTACCGTCAGCCGGCTTTGGTGGAGATGCGCGATTATTCTCAGGAAGACGAGCGTGAAGCCAAAGCGTCGCAGCACCAGTTGAACTATATTGCGTTGGACGGCGACATCGGCTGTATGGTTAACGGCGCCGGTTTGGCGATGGCGACCATGGATTTGATTAAGTTGAATGGCGGCGAGCCGGCCAACTTCCTGGATGTAGGCGGTGGCGCTACACCTGAGCGTGTGGCCGAGGCGTTCAAATTGATTTTGTCCTCTTCGGAAGTGAAGTCGATTCTGGTGAATATCTTTGGCGGCATTGTCCGTTGCGACCTGATTGCCGACGGCATTATCCAGGCCGTTCATGAAGTCGGTTTGACTATTCCGGTGGTGGTGCGTTTGGAAGGCACTAACGTGGATTTGGGTAAAGAAAAACTGGCAAACAGCGGTTTGAGCATTATCACCGCAGATGGTCTGGCAGACGCGGCGAAACGCGTGGTGGAAGTGGCAAAAGCGGGAGCAGCAGCGTAATGAGTATTTTGATTAACAAAGACACTAAAGTGATTTGCCAGGGCTTTACCGGTAAGCAGGGTACTTTCCACTCGGAACAGGCTATCGCCTACGGCACGAAAATGGTCGGCGGTGTCACGCCGGGCAAAGGCGGCCAGACGCATCTAGGCTTGCCGGTGTTTAATACTGTGCGCGAAGCAGTTGAACAGGCCGGTGCGGAAGCCTCGATGATTTATGTCCCGCCTGCATTTGCGGCCGATTCGATTATTGAAGCGATTGACGCCGGTATCAAGGTAATTACCTGTATTACTGAAGGGATTCCGGTGGCCGATATGTTGAAAGTACGCGCCGTGCTGGAAAAATCAGACGCTTATTTGATCGGCCCGAACTGCCCGGGTTTGATCACGCCAGGTCTGAACGGTGAAGGCTGCAAAATCGGCATTATGCCGGGGCATATTCATCTGCCGGGCAAAGTGGGCGTGGTGTCGCGTTCCGGTACTTTGACCTATGAAGCGGTGCATCAGACTACGCAAAACGGGCTGGGACAGTCGACGTGTGTGGGCATTGGCGGTGACCC
>JACXUQ010000374.1 GCA_014763835.1 Thiotrichales bacterium | reverse complement strand
AAACTTCGCATTTACCTCTTCAATGCTCTCATCTTGATTTGCGATATGAAGTCCATCGTGATCAAGTGAGTATCTTCCAAACATCACACCCACAGCATAAGAGATATATGCTTTGATAATTTCATTGGTATGAAAACTGATATTTCCATCTATATCGATTACTCCATCTAAGATAGTAATTTGCTTTTTATCAACAGACGAATCTAAATCATTTTTAAGCCTATAAATATCGATAAATAATTCATTTAACTTTTCTTCATTTGAATGCAATCTATCAAAATTTTCTTTCCAATGTTTAATATATTCATTAGTTGCATCTTCTATGCTATTTGTATTAAATTTTAATAATTCATCTTTTTTAAAATCCAATGAAAACTCTTGTCTATCCCAATCTTCTTTAGAAATTTCTATATTTTGTAATGATAATAAATCTATTTGTTCTTTTAATTCATTGTTAGGAAACTTAATAGGTAGCCTTTGGATATCTCCAACTTGATAGTTTAGTGTTGGATTTAGTGAAACTAGGCAAGCAGATGATATTTTAGAAGCCATAAAAGCCATAATATAATTCATTTTATCTTTAGGAGGAAATGCTGAAGAGCCACCTACATCAAACAATGAACCAACAGGGGTATATCTAGGTCCAAAAGTTAAACCTATCAATGACCAAGTTATTGATTCTCTAAAATAGTAATCAGGATTTCTAATAACTGATTTAGGTCTGAATTCAAAAAGTCTTTCTCCATCATTTTCCCAATCAACTACAAAAAGTTGATTTCCGTACCATTTTCTAAATCCACCACCTTTGTTGTATGGAAACCATTTTTTGCCAGTAAGTACAGATTCATCTCTTGTATTACAATTTAAACCTATGTTTTCAAAAGAAACTTCATGCCATGACCTTACAAAAGTTTCATTACTACCTGTTGCCATGCCTTGTCTTGGTTCAGCAATATCTCTTAATTGTTCAGAATCTCTAAATACTTCTCTTAAATTTTCTGATGCTTCAAAAGAAATTGGAGTTCCTTCAATATCTTTAAAACTTTCAGAGTTTACTTCAAATATATTTTTTGCATCTTTTTGTTCAAAAAATACTTTTTGTTTATCTGCATTTTTAGGAGCATTGTTGAGTGTCATAAAACAACCAACTTTTCCTTTTTGGTTTTTATGTAACACGAATGCAGCTGCTAGTGCAAATTTTGAATTTAATTCAGGAAAACTATTGAAACCTATTTGAATAAGATTTATTATTGAATGTTTATCTAATACTTCAGCTCTTAAATCTTTATATGTATCGATAAATAACCATACTTGCATTGTAACCATAGTGTTATAACCACTATCTTTTACAAGTCCAAAACCTCTCTCTATAAAACAAGCAAATAAGTCTCCTTTTGATTTTGGATATCTACTTTCCATAAAATCTTGTAAATCTTTGTTTAATTCACCTTTACCTTTGTATGGAGGATTCGCCACAACTACATGATACTTCTGACTTAAATAATCAGCTTGTTTCAGTAGCTCTAACACTCTTTGATGCGTCTCTTGTAAAAATATATCTTTGGTTACATCTTTTGATTCAAGTAGTTTTTGAATACTTTCTACATTTTGCACTTTTGGCACGATAAGTGAGCCGAAGTTATCAGCCTCTTCAAACTGTTTTAGAGTATCTTGCAGATCAGCGGTAAAAAGGTCACG
>JACXUQ010000373.1 GCA_014763835.1 Thiotrichales bacterium | reverse complement strand
AAATCATGCGTCTATGCCGGCAGTACCAGAACCAGTTGCAGCGCCTGCAAGGACGGGAACCAGATTTACAGGAACGGCGCTTCTTGTTGAAAACCCTCTATAGTTTAAGTGCGATTCTGGAGTTGCATTTTGCGCAGGAGGACGAGCTTTACGCACTTCTGGCGACCAACCAGCTCGGATAGTTTGGCAGGTTTATTGGTGCGTTAAGTCTTATAATCTTGTGAACGTTGAGACAAGGTGAAATGTAATGAACAGAGAAGGGCTTCGGGGGTGAAGGGGATCATTTTAGCCGGCGGCACGGGAACGCGCTTGTATCCGTTGACCAGAGGCGTGTCCAAGCAGTTGGTGCCGATTTACGACAAGCCGATGATTTATTATCCGTTGTCGGTGCTGATGCTGGCCGGGATCCGCGATATTCTGATTATCACCACGCCGGAAGACCAGGCCGGTTTTCAACGTCTGTTGGGCGATGGTTCGGAGCTGGGACTGCGGTTTGAGTATGTGGTTCAGCCTTCGCCGGACGGGATTGCGCAGGCGTTTATTTTGGGCAAAGCGTTTGTGGGCGAGGACGACGTCTGCCTGATTCTGGGCGACAATATCTATTACGGCCATGAGCTGACCCGGATGCTGACGTTGGCGGTGCAAACCGTCACGGAGCAGAACAAGGCGGTCATTTTCGGTTATCACGTGCAGCATCCGGAGCGTTATGGGGTGGCGGAATTTGATGCCGCCGGCAAGGTGGTGTCGATTGAAGAAAAGCCGTTGCAGCCCAAGTCGGGTTATGCGGTGACGGGGCTGTATTTTTTTCCGAATGATGTGTTGCAGAAAGCCGCCGCCGTCAAGCCGTCCAAGCGCGGCGAACTGGAGATTACCGACGTGAACCGGCTGTATCTGGCGGAAGGGCGGTTGCAGCTTGAAACCATGGGGCGCGGTTTTGCCTGGCTGGACACGGGCACGCACGAGAGTCTGCTGGAAGCCTCCCTGTTTATCGAGGTGATTGAAAAACGTCAGGGGCTGAAAGTGGCGTGTATTGAAGAAATTGCGTTTGAGATGGGTTATATCACCAAAGAACAGTTGATGGCGCTGGCACAGCCGCTGGCCAAAAACCAGTACGGCCAATATCTGCTGAAACGAGCGCAAGAGGGCGTGCTGTAGTGGAATTTATTAAACAAAGCATTCCCGAGGTGGTGTTGATTCAGCCGCAGGTGTTTGGCGATGAGCGAGGTTACTTTGTGGAAACCTTTCGGCAGGACGAATTTGAAGCGGCGATTGGCTTTCAGGTCAATTTCTGTCAGGACAATGAATCCAAGTCGGCCTATGGCGTGTTGCGCGGCTTGCATTTTCAGATGCCGCCGTTTGCTCAAAATAAACTGGTGCGCGTGGTGGAGGGCAGGGTGCTGGACATTGCGGTGGACATCCGCCACGGTAGTCCGACTTTCGGGCAAGTTGTGTCCACCGAGTTGAGCGGCGAAAACAAGCATCAGCTGTTTGTGCCCAAGGGATTCGCCCACGGTTTTGTGGTGTTGAGCGAAACGGCCGTTGTGGCCTACAAGGTCGATAACTACTATGCGCCTGACTATGAACGCGGCGTGGCTTACGATGATCCGGCATTGCAGATTGATTGGCGGCTTCCCGCAAACGCGCTGATATTGTCTGCCAAGGACCGCCATCTACCCGGCCTGTCGAGTTTGCCGAAGGC
>JACXUQ010000035.1 GCA_014763835.1 Thiotrichales bacterium | reverse complement strand
AGTCCGACCATTTTTTTCCACTGCGGCGAGAAGCGTGCCTGGTTGTTCTGGATGTCCCACTCCCAATAGGCGATCAGGTCGCCCTGCAACAGGGTGTTGATCTGCTGTTCCTCGCCGCGAAACTGTTTTTTAAGGGCTTTGATCTCTTGCTTGTGGCGGATGATCTGCGCTTCAAGCTGGGCTTTGAGGCGCTGGCTGCGATACGTCAGCAGCCAGCCGGTTAACGCCAGCAGTAGCAGCATAACCAGCGTCTGGTGCCAGGTCGACAGGGGTAAAAGGGTAAAGAACGCACTGAGCCAGTCGAGAGGATGGGTCAGATGGTAACCATAAAGAAACAGTACGCCCCAGAATAGCGTGAGAAAAAAAGGTAGGGTTGGGAGCGAAAAAATTCGGGACATCAGCACTAAGCTCTATAAGGAGAGTCTTATTATAGCGGGCGGATTAACACGTTGTTATTGATAATAAAAACGGGGTTATAAGTAAATTTTAATATTGTTTTGCAGAGTCGTTTATAGGCTTGCCGGCCTCGCGGCCTTTAATCCAGTCTTTGTAAAAGAAACGGCGGGTGGTTTGCGGCGGAATCCTTTCCAAACTTCAGGCGGATTTTAGTAAAATACCCTTTTTTGAATTTTGACCGTTGGGATCGCTCCATTCGCGTCTAGTTTTCCGTTGTTTTTTAAGAGAGAAGCCATGAAGCAGCAAGTAGTGCAGATTCTTAGCCACGTTATCGACCAGCTAAAGAGCCAGGGTGTATTGCCTGGCGATGTGGAAGCCCGCATTAACGTGGAGAACACGCGAGACAAAGCACATGGCGATTTGGCGACCAACCTGGCGATGATGCTGACCAAGGCGGCGGGGATGCCGCCGCGCGCGCTGGCGGAAAAAATGGTGGCGGTGATTGAGTCGATGCAGGATCGCGGTGCGGTGGCCAAGGTGGAAATTGCCGGCCCGGGTTTTATCAACTTCTTTATGCAGGATAATGCCAAATTTGCGGTGGTGGAGCAGGTGTTTGCCCAGGGTGCGGATTTCGGACGTTGCAACGTCGGCCAGGGACGTTCCGTATTGGTGGAGTTTGTTTCGGCCAATCCGACCGGGCCTTTGCATGTTGGCCACGGCCGCGGAGCGGCTTACGGGGCGAGTGTTTCCAGTCTGCTGGAAGTGGCTGGATTTGAGGTGGCGCGCGAATATTACGTCAACGACGCCGGCCGTCAGATGGATATTCTGGCGACCTCGGTGTGGCTGCGCTATCTGTCTTTGTGTGGCGAGGAATTTGCATTCCCGAGCAACGGTTACAAAGGCGCGTACATTTTTGATATCGCCGCCGAGTTGAAACGCGAACAGGGCGAAAGTCTGCGCAAGCCGGTCTTCGAGGTGTTTACCGGCGTCTGCGCTGACGAAGGCCAGACGGATGGCGACAAAGAGAAGCATATTGACGACCTGATCGCCAAGGCCAAGAATCTGCTGGGTGCGAATCATTACGAAACCGTATTCAATCTGGCGTTGAACACCATTCTGGAAGACATCAAAGAAGATTTGCAGGGCTTTAATGTCACCTTTGAAAACTGGTTCTCGGAGCGCTCCTTGCTGGAAAGCGGGGTGATCGATGCGGCGTTGGAAAAGCTGCAGAAAGCCGGCAAAATTTACGAACAGGGCGGTGCCTTGTGGTTCAAGTCGACCGAATACGGCGATGAGAAAGACCGCGTGGTGGTGCGCGACAACGGTTTGAAAACCTATTTTGCGTCGGATATCGCCTACCACTTCAACAAGCTGGAGCGCGGTTTTGATATTCTGATCGATATCTGGGGTTCCGACCACCACGGCTATATTCCGCGTGTGAAGGCGGCGATGCAGGCGATGGAAACCAATCCCGACGCCCTGCAGGTGCTGCTGGTGCAGTTTGCGGTGTTGTACCGTGGCGGTGAGAAATTGGCGATGTCGACACGCAGCGGCGAGTTCGTGACCCTGCGCGAGTTGCGTGAAGAGGTCGGTGCCGATGCCGCGCGTTTCTTCTACGTGCAGCGCAAGTCGGAACAGCATATGGATTTTGACTTGGATCTGGCGAAGTCGCAGTCCAACGACAACCCGGTGTATTACATCCAGTACGCGCACGCCCGTATTGCGCGGGTGTTGGAGCTGGCCTCCGAGAAAGGCTGGCAGGTAGACTTGGAAGCCGGCAAAGCGGGCCTGAATGCACTGGATTTGGAGCAGGAAACCGACTTGGCAGTGCAACTGGCGAAGTATCCGGAAACCATCGCACGTGCCGCGTTAGCGTACGAGCCGCATCAGATCGCCTATTATCTGAAAGACTTGGCACATGGTCTGCACAGTTACTATAACGCCTGCCAGTTCCTGGTTGAAGACGAAGGCGTGCGCAATGCCCGTCTGACGTTGATTCTTGCGGTGCAGCAGGTGTTGAAGAACGGTCTGGCGATTCTGGGAGTTTCTGCGCCCGAGAAGATGTAATGTCGCGCGATTACCGCTACGGCCACCGTCCTAAAAACGGCTTTCAACGCAAGTCGCAACTGCCTGCCGCACCCGAGCCGCGCGGTGGTTTGGGGTTAAAAGTGTGGCTGCTTTCCGGTGTCGTGTTTGCCGCGATGCTGGGTGGCTTTCTAATCGTTCAGCATTTTATGGTGAATCAGACCTATGCCGACCAGACGGCAAAATCCGAAATCTATACGGACAGCAAAACCCCGCCTGCCGAAACAGTACAGACCCTGAAGGTTGAGGCGTTGTCTACGCCGGCCAACAACGAGGTAGCGGCGCCTTCCGCAGATGAGAGTTCGCCGTCAAAACCCCGTTACAGTTTTTATCAGGGGCTGAAGGAGACCGAGGTGGTGGTGGATGCCGTGCCGCTTTCAGTCGCTCTGGAGGATGCTTATTATATCCATGCCGGTACGTTTGGATCGGAGGCGGTGGCCAGGAAAGAGCAGCAGCGCTTGGCGAATTTGGGTGAAGCGGTCGAACTGTCGGTGCTGCAAAGCGGCGAGCGCACCTATTACCGCTTGCATGTCGGGCCGTTTCATGACCGCCTGGCGATGAACAAACGCCGCAATGCCTTGCGACGCTTGGGGGTGGATACCTTGTTGGTCAAAGCGCCGAAAAACTGAGCTTAAAAAGTGAACAGGCCGGGTCGCTGTCTGTTTATTGCTGCGTTTCGGTCAAGTCCAGTTCGTCCAGCACGCGGTTGCGTCCTTGGCGTTTGGCTTCGTAAAGCGCTTTATCGGCGCGGCTAATAAATTCTTCTGCCGTGTCGCTTTCGCCGTGATAATGGGCAATGCCGAAAGAAGCGGTGATTTTGGTCAGCGGCTCGTTGGAGTTCTTGCGTTTCAGGGTGGCGGCTTCGATGGCGCTGCGGATCTTTTCAGCGCGCACTTTGGCGCCCTCCAGCGAGGTATCGGAGAGCAGGACGGCAAACTCTTCGCCGCCGTAGCGGCATACGACTTCGTTTTTCCCTTGTTCCTTTTTGATGATGTTGGCGTAATAGCGCAGGACGCTGTCGCCGATCAGATGGCCGTAAGTGTCGTTGAATTTTTTGAAGTGATCTATATCGCTGAGAATCAGGCACAGGCTTTCGGGTTTGGCGGCAGCCTCCAGCATGAGTTCTTGCAGGGCGTTGTTAAAGGCTTTACGGTTGCCGATCTCGGTGAGTTCGTCGGTGAGTGCGGCCGTTTGCGCGGCAATCAGTTCGCCGCGAAGTTTTTTGACCTCTTCGGAGTTGTTCAGCATCTCTTGCTGGAAGGAGCGGTTACTCTCGTTGATGGAGTGTGCGGTGGAGATCATGGTGTCGGTAATGCGGCGCAACTCCTCCGAGCCGAGGTTGGGTTCGTTGAGCGAGCGGGCGCAGTTGTCGAGCTGCTGGGTCTGTTTCTCGAGTTTATTGCTCCAGGTGTTCATTTTCTGGATCATCAGATTGACGAGGCGGCGGAAGGCGCGGTCAAACTCCGAGCTGGCTTCCTGCTCTTCTGAAAGGTATTCATCATAAAGACGACGTCCGTCGCGGTCGTTGTAACCGTATTGGTCGTTGATGATGTGATCCATTTCCTGGCGGAATTGCGGATTTTCGCCTTTAAGGTACTGGTACCAGACATAGTAGTTCAGTGGCGTGGGATTGATATTGAATTTTTCAAACTCTTCCACCAACCGGCTAAAAATACGTTTGGCTTTCTCCGGTGCGTCATTGAAGTGAAGCATTGGCATGACCCTTTTATTGTGTAACGGTCCGTCGATATTGAACGGCTGCGTTGAAAATGGATGCCTCAAATTTTAACATGAATTATGCCGGCTCCAATGCTGGATGCATGGGTTTTATTGCTTAGACCCGGCCTGTTGAGTTTGTTGGCTGGAGTGTCGACGTTAAAAAGGGTATAGTCCACTTTATGGGTTAAAAGGCGTTGAACAGGCGTTTTATAGATCAGAAGGAAACACGTAATGTTGAATATCAAGCAAATCGAAGAGCTGGCAGTGAAGTTGTCGCAGGCGATTCCCGACGGCATGGGCAAAGCGCCGGAACAGGCAAAGGCCCAGATCAAGGCGGTGCTGACCAGCAGCCTGGAAAAGCTCGATGTGGTTTCACGCCACGAGTATGACCTGCAGGTGGCGGTGTTGGCGAAAACCCGTGCCAAATTGGAGGCGTTGGAGAAGCAGGTGGCTGAACTGGAAAAACGCATGGCCGAACAAAACCGGCCAACGTCAGGCGGCGCAGAGTAAACCGTCGTGTTCGCAGCCGTTTTCACTCGCGCCGCTATCGGTATACAGGCACCGCAAGTCATGGTGGAGGTGCATGCCAGCAATGGTTTGCCGGCCTTGTCGATTGTGGGGTTGCCGGAGGCGTCGGTGCGTGAAAGCAAGGAACGCGTGCGCAGTGCGCTAATCAATAGCGGTTTTCAGCTGCCTCCTAAACGCATTACCGTGAATTTGGCCCCGGCGGATCTGCCGAAATCCGGCGGACGTTATGATTTGGCGATTGCGATTGGTATTTTGCTGGCGACCGGACAGCTGGACGCGGATGTCAGTCGTCTGGAGTTTCTGGGCGAACTTGGCTTAAACGGTGAAATTCGAGCGGTGCCGGGTGTGTTGCCGGCGGTATTGCAGGCTGAGGACAAAGGTCTTGTGGTGCCTTATGCCAATCTGCAGGAAGCGGGATTGGTATTGAATGATCCGCAGCGTTCGCTGCATGGTCAGCAGCTGCTGGGCGCCAAAAGTCTGTTGGAAGTTGTGGCTTTTTTACTGGCAAAAGGCACTTTGCATCCAGCCGAACCACTGCTTAACGATGAAGTGGGTTACATGCACGATTTAGCGGATGTTGTCGGTCAAAGTCAGGCTAAAAGGGTGTTGGAAGTGAGTGCCAGCGGGGGCCATTCGATACTGATGGTCGGCCCGCCGGGAGCGGGCAAAAGTATGCTGGCGCAGCGTTTGGTGTCGTTATTGCCTAATTTGAACTGGGAGCAGGCGAGTGAACTGGCTGCTGTGCAATCTGTTGCGGGACAGGCTTTCAATCCCCAAAGATGCTTGCAGCGCCCGTTTGTTGCTCCGCATCACACGGCATCGTCGGCTTCCATGGTTGGAGGAGGCAGTGTTCCGCGTCCCGGTGCTATCAGTCTGGCGCATCACGGGGTTTTATTTTTGGATGAGTTGCCGGAGTTTGCCCGTCCTGTGCTTGAGGCGTTGCGTGAACCGCTGGAAAACCGTCAGGTCGCAGTATCGCGTGTGAACGGCCAGATTATATTTCCGGCGAAGTTTTTGTTGGTTGCGGCGATGAATCCTAGCCCATCAGGCTATTTTCCGGATGATCCGTTAGGTCGCTGCAAGGATACACCCGATCAGATCAGTCGTTATCTGCGCAAAATTTCCGGGCCTTTGCTGGACCGGATTGATTTGCATCTGGAAATCCCCCCGGTGGATATTCAGGCTTTGCAGCGTGAGCCGTCGCATAGAGGCGAGAGTAGTGCGCAGGTGCGCGAGCGCGTAGCGCGGATGCATGCATTGCAGTTTGCGCGCCAAGGGTGTTTGAACAGCGAATTGTCGCCCGCAGAGCTGCAACAATTGGCCGTACTGGATGAACCAAGTAAGGATCTGTTAAGCAAGGCATCTGAAAAAATGGGCATTTCCGCTCGCAGTTATCATCGTATTTTACGCGTTGCCAGAACCTTGGCTGATATGTCGGGGGATGATGCGGTTAAGGTGGAACATTTGGCGGAGGCGATCGGCTACCGCGGGTTTGATCGTCAGGGATTGGTTTAGTGGATTCAATTTATGTAAGCGCTTTGCTGGTCGGCATTCTAGGTGGCGTGCATTGTCTGGGGATGTGTGGCGGTGTCGTCGGAGCTTTGACATTTGGCTTGGATCCCCGAGTTCAACGTAACCGTATGTCTGTGCTTGTCTATCAGGCGGCTTATAATGCCGGCCGCATTTCCAGCTATGTGATGATTGGCGCGGTATTCGGCTGGCTCGGTAGTACGCTTGCTTCCCTGGCGGTTTTTCTGCCTGCGCAGCAAGTTTTGCAGAGCATTGCGGGCACGTTTATGATCGCGCTGGGTCTTTATCTTGCTGGTTGGTGGCAGGGAATTGTTGCGATTGAAAAGCTTGGTCAGGGCGTTTGGGGGCGTGTTCAGCCGTATGCAAACCGCCTCACGCCGGTTAAAAACTTGCCTCAGGCCTGGCTGTACGGTGCGGTTTGGGGGTGGTTGCCGTGTGGATTGGTGTATAGCATGTCGATTATGGCGCTCAGTGCCGGAGGATTAATAGAGGGTGCGGCTGTCATGTTGGCGTTTGGCTTGGGAACCTTGCCGAATCTGCTGTTGATGGGCGTGTTTGCGTTCTATTTTACGCGCCTGGCGAGAACGGCGTGGATAAGAAAACTGGCCGGATCAAGTGTGATTCTAATGGGGGGATGGCAGATATTCCTGGCGTTCAGTGTTACGGTTTAGCCATAAAAAAAGGGGCGTGAAAGCCCCTTTTTTTATGATGTCAGCACGACTCAGTAATTGGAATAATCCCCTTCAACCTTGACCATATCAAGGTTAATGTTCATGTTTTCCAAGAGTGTGCCCATGCCGTTAAGAATGCGGTAAGTGGCCATGTTATAGTCGGATTGACTGTTAACCAGCGTGCGTTGCGCGCTGATGTATTCATCCTC
The DNA here is from genome assembly GCA_014763835.1 of Thiotrichales bacterium. Lineage (GTDB taxonomy): Bacteria > Pseudomonadota > Gammaproteobacteria > Thiomicrospirales > Thiomicrospiraceae > Thiomicrorhabdus. Next base: position 2,003 of record JACXUQ010000035.1, on the reverse strand, counting down.
GGTGTTCAACAGATCCAACAGCGTTCTGCGCCCAAGACTGAACTGCTTGCGGTAGCCCAGCAAGGTATCGTAAGTCAGTTTAATATGGGACTGAATGTAGTTCATCTGTTCACCGACGTATTGACGAGCACCCCAGGCATAACGCAAGTTCTCTATAGCCTGACGGCGACTGTTGTTGCGGATTTCAACTGCCTCGTGCATGGCGCTCGCTGTGCGCGCTCGTTCCGCCTTGTCTTTGCCGCCGTTGTAGAGGTTGTAACGCAATCTCAACATCGCCTGGAAGTCTTCATTACGCCCTTCGATACCCGCCAAGTTATGATCATAGGTTTTTTCAACCTCTAAATTAATGGTAGGGTAATAGCCTTTGGCAGAGGCATCATACTGGGCTTGCGCTTCGGCAATGTTGGCATTGGCCGACCGGATGGTCGGGTGGTTCAGCAACGCTAGATTAACCGCTTCTTCGACATCTTTTGGCAGTTCGGTTTTAAAGTCGGGAGCAACCAGTTCGCTGTCGGGGAAACGACCCAGTACACGCTGAAAGCGTGCCAGTACGTCAGAGTAGTTGTTGCGCGATGCCATCAGGTTGGACTGCGCCAAGGCCAAACGTGCCTGTGCTTGGTCCACCTCCACCTGATTGCCGATACCGGCATCACGGCGCTGGACAATCTGGTCCATGATTTTCTGGTGGGTGTTGACATTTTCTTCCGCCAAACGCAGTAACTCTTTTTCTTTCATCAGGTTCAGATAAGCTTCCGTCATATCCAAAGCAATCTGGTTGGCTTTGGAGTAGACGTTATAAGCAGCCGCGTCTAAACGCGCTTTCTGGCGTTTGATTTCGTTTTCGGTACCAAAGCCTTCAAACAGGTTTTGTGTCAAACGGACAGCGGATTCGGTGCGTGTCAGTGCATCACTTCCCGTCGTGTCAGTGGTGACTGTTCCCTGATTATCGGTATAGACTTCTTCATGCCCGATACCGGCGCTTAAATCAATTCGCGGATACCAGCTACCCTTGGCACCGTCCAATTCCGCTTCGATAGCACGGTAAGCTTTGATTTGCTGGCGCAGTTCAGGATTGTGCATGATTGCATCTTCAACAGTCTGCTGTAGTTCAATAGCGTAGGCAGGTGTTGCGAGGGTGGAGAGTGGAATTAGCAAAGAGCCTAAGCAGGCTGCATAACTCCGTTTGAGGTTAAAGGTTTTCATGTCCTGCTCCTTTTCAGATGGGGTCTGAAATGTGTGGGTTTATATGCCTTTATGTTTAATCATGCCACTTTTGAATTTTGAGTGCCAGACTTAAACGGTCTTTTACATCCAGTTTTTGAAAAATGTGCTGCAAGTGCGCCTTGACCGTGCGTTCGGCAATCTCCAACGCCTCGGCAATCTCCTTGTTGCTCTTACCTTCCATAACAAGAGCGGTGACTTCGATTTCGCGGTCAGTCAACGCCCGTTTCCAGCTGTCACTGCTGACGGATGAGGGCATGAGCGAGTGAATGAAAGCCTGCATAATATTCTGTCCAAGCCAAATATGACCAAGACTAATGGTCTTGATAGCTTGCTTGATTCGCTCGGAACTGGCAAAAGTGTTGAGATAACCTTTAATGCCGAGTTTAAAGCCGTTTACGCTCTCTTCCAGCGAAGGTTGGTTGCTGAAGAGCAGAATATCCATTCCGGAACGCGCTAGTTGTTCAATCAGTTCATCGGTTACATCATGCTTACGATGCAAAAGCAGCAGCTTTCCAACCAAGGTTTCAGGGTGGGAAGCAAGACTATCTAAATCGTAGATGATTTTTGGTGTTGTTTCACAGGCATTTAGCCAAAGCTTCAAGGCTTGCGGATCCTGTGCATAGATAAGTATAGAGGTCATGGCTAAATTCTAAAACCTTGATAAAGTCAGGAGTTAATTTAAATAATAGCAAATATAAGTTTAAATCCGTTTTTTTCGTACCCTTAGGATTCGCGTAAAGCCAGCTCTTTTGCTTTGATAATCGGTTTAAGAATGTAGT
>JACXUQ010000372.1 GCA_014763835.1 Thiotrichales bacterium | reverse complement strand
CGCGAAAATACCGTTTACGACATCTGGGCGGACTTCACGGTGTTGGCCACCGGCGGCGCCAGCAAAGCCTATCTGTACACCAGCAACCCGGACACTTCGACCGGTGATGGCATTGCCATGGCGTGGCGTGCCGGCTGCTCTGTAGCCAACCTTGAGTTCAACCAGTTCCACCCGACCTGTCTTTATCACCCTCAAGACCGCTCGTTTTTGATCAGCGAAGCGGTTCGCGGCGAGGGCGGCATTTTGCGCCTGCCCGACGGCACGGCGTTTATGGAACAGTATGACAGCCGTAAAGACCTGGCGCCACGCGATATCGTTGCTCGCGCCATTGACCATGAAATGAAAAAGCATGGACTTGATTGCGTCTATCTGGATATTACCCACAAATCACGGGAGTTTATCCAAAACCACTTCCCCACCATTTTTGAACGCTGTTTAAACGACGGTATCGATATCAGTGAAGAACAGATTCCGGTGGTTCCGGCGGCTCATTACACCTGCGGCGGCGTCGTTACCAACCTGTCTGGTGAAACCGACCTGGCCGGACTCTATGCTATTGGTGAAACCGCCTACACCGGCCTGCATGGCGCCAACCGCCTGGCCAGCAATTCATTGGTAGAAGGCCTGGTGTTTGCCGAAACCGCGCGCCAAAGCATCGAAAAGGCCTATGAACAGCCGCTCGATAACGACGAAGCCCCCCGCCCCTGGGACAGCAGCCTGGTAACCGACCCCACAGAAAAGATTCTGGTTTCCCATGACTGGGACGAACTCAGACGGGTGATGTGGGACTATGTGGGTATCGTACGCACCAACGACCGCTTGAAACGTGCCAGACAACGTATTCGCAATCTGCAAAAAGAGATCAATCAATACTACTGCGAACATACCGTGCACAGCGACTTTCTGGAACTGCGCAACCTCACGCTGGTGGCAGAACTGATGGTCAAAAGCGCACAAACCCGCAAGGAGAGTCGCGGCCTGCACTACAATCTGGATTACCCCGGCCTGCGCAAAAAAGCCAAGCCGACCATCCTAAAGCCCAAACCTGCAAAAAAACCAAACATAAAAACTGAAGCCCAATCATAAAAAACGCACCTTACGGTGCGTTTTTTATTCGCTTCATCAGACTTGGTCTCAGCCATTACCAACCGGCATATCCGGGGGCGTTGTCACCTGCTCAATCAACCCTTCCGAGGTCAGTTTATCCAAGTCGATGAGAATCACCATCTTGCCTTTCGGCTTGCTGACTTCAGCGTTCGCTTGACTCGATTGCGTTTGAATAGGCGCCAGAGTGGTCAATCCCAGAATAAACTGGTTATCAATCGTGGTCCCCACATCCGGTGCAGGTTGCAGGCTATTCATATCAAACTGCTGCACGTCTGAAACCGCATCCACGACCAAACCGACAACGCGTTCGCCTTGCGAGGTAAAAACATGCACCACAATCACCACCGTGGTCGCATCATAGCTCACGGCAAGTTTGAACTTCTCGCGCAAATCAAGAATCGGCACGACATTGCCGCGCAGGTCCACCACCCCTTTTACAAATTTGGGCACATTCGGCAGCGGTGTAGGTTCTTCCCACCCTCTGATCTCCTGCACCCGCTGAATCTCAACGGCAAACTCTTCCTTGCCCAAACGGAAGGTCAAAAAATCTTTTAGTTCAGACACACCCTGTCTCCAATCTGCTTGCGACTCAAAATACTTGATT
>JACXUQ010000371.1 GCA_014763835.1 Thiotrichales bacterium | reverse complement strand
CTGCAGGGCGGATTGGTGTTCGAACGCGACTGGCAGTTCGGCGAGAGCCGCTATGTGCAGACCCTGGAACCGACGTTGCAATACCTGCATGTGCCCTATGTAAACCAGTCCAAGGCGCCATTATTCGACACCACCACCAAGAGCCTGGACTTTTCCAACCTGTTTGCGCTCAACCGCTTTTCCGGTTACGACCGCATCGGCGATACGACACAGGTTTCGGCGGCGCTGACCAGCAAATTATTGACCGCCGACGGCGCGCCTTTCCTGGAAGCGGGCATTGGCCAGATCTACTATTTGGCAGACCGCAAAGTGGCGTTGGGCAATGATGTGCTCGACACCACGACCGAATCGGATTATTTTGCCAAACTGGCCATGACCGGCGGCGACCTCGCTTTCAGCTCGACCAGCCAGTTCGACAAAACCGACCTGGCGCTGGTCAACACCAACAGCCGCGTGCACTGGCAGCTGTCGGATAAAAATAAGGTGTTACTCAACTACATCTTAAGCAATAATAACACCGCCAATGAGCAGGCCACGCTGGGTCTGGGTGGTACGGTGCGTCTCAACCGCAACTGGGAACTCGGCACCTACTGGAACTACGACTTCACCCATGAAGTGCGCAACGAAGTGCAGTACGCAGCACGTTACGACGACTGCTGCTGGGCGGCCGAATTTTCGCTGGAAGAAACACAACTCGAAAATGGGCTGTATAATTACAGCGTCCAGTTTATGATTGAGTTCAAAGGCTTGAGCGCCAGCGGCCGCACCTTTAAAAATTATTTAGACAATAAACTGAACTTTTAATGACATTTATCAAAACAGGCCATCGCATGACAATATCTCTTTCCAAGCGACTTCAGCTTTTCGCACTGTCTGCCATTCTGCTGGCGTTCACCCCGATTAGCCACGCAGATCAATTGATCGACCGCATTGCCGCCGTGGTGAACGACCAGATCATTCTGCAAAGCGAACTGCAGCAAAAAACCATCGAAGCCGCTCAGGAGCTGCGTGCCAAACAGATCCCGATCAACAATCCGGCCGAACTGCAAGCCCAGGTACTCGACAACCTGATCATGGAATTATTGCAGAAAGAGCGCGCTGCCCAGCTCGGCCTGTCGGTATCGGACGACGAGATCAACCAGCGTCTGCTGGAGATTGCCAACCAGAACAATATGACGTTGCCGGAACTGCGTGACCGCCTCAATAGCGACATGAGCGACGGCTTTATGAAATTCCGCGCCAAGCTGCAAACCCAACTGCTGATCCAGAAAGTGCGCGAACAGGAAATTATCAGCCGCACCATCGTCACCGACGACGAAATCAACAACTACCTGCAGCGCAACCGTCTGGACAACAGCAGCACCGAATACCATCTGCGCCATATTTTGGTAACCCTGCCGGAATCGGCCACGCAAGCGGACCGCGATGCCGCCCTGAAAGAGATCAATGAAATTGCCGCACGCATCCGCAGCGGCGAGGATTTCAGCCAGATGGCAGTGCGTTACTCCAAGAGTAGCCAGGCGTTGAGCGGCGGCGACTTGGGCTGGCTCAAGCAGGAACAGATTCCGACCTTCTTCGACAAAGCCCTGAAAGCCCTGCAACCCGGGCAGGTCAGTGATGTCATCTCCAGCCCGAGCGGCTTTCACCTGATCAAACTTGAAGGCGTGCGCGACTCGCAGCGTCAGATGATTACCCAATACCATCTGCACCG
>JACXUQ010000370.1 GCA_014763835.1 Thiotrichales bacterium | reverse complement strand
AAAGAGGCGTTCTCGCTTTTTGCCAACAGACGCGCCATGACACTGCTCGCGCCACCTTTTGACAGCACATACACCGAACCGCCGCGTGCCGACTTGTCATGGAACGAGTCCGCATGGATCGAGATAAAAATGTCGGCATTGTTCTGTTTGGCGATTTTGACGCGTTCATGCAACGGAATAAAGACATCGCGGTCACGCGTCAACACCGCGCGCATACCGGGCTGCTGGTCAATCAGGCGTTTCAACTCGCGCGCCATCTGCAAGGTCACATTTTTTTCATACACACGATGCGCACCGACCGCACCGACATCTTTACCGCCATGGCCGGCGTCAATCGCCACCACCACCTGATGATCGTCCACCAGCACCGCACTGTCCTGATCCAACAGCGACTGAGTCGCCGGATTCTGCTTGATCTCGTCCGCAATCGACGAAGCCGCCGGCTTTTTAGCTTCTGCCAATTCAACCAGCGGCGTCGCCTTGGTGGACGCCGCCACTAACGTCGTCTGCGGATGGCGAATCTTTTCCACTCTCGGCGCCTTGTCCGTCTTGGCCTGCTCCACACCGTGCAACTGCGTCAGATCGACCACCAATCGCTCGGCACCCTTACTGTTTTTGCCCAAGGTGAAAAAGTTGTAATCGTAGTTTTTGTGCAGATCGAGCACTACAGACAGTTTTTCGGCCGTTTCGCTGACGCGCAGACGATACAGGCGGGAATCTTTGAAATACCGGTTTTTGAAAGCAAGCGCATTATCGGTCTTGTAGAAATCCACCACCACGCGCGACGGGTTATTGAGTTTGTAGACCTTGAAGTCATGATTTTGCTTAATGTCGAAGACCACACGGGTCTTGTCGGTTTTCTGACCGACACGAATATCTGCCAACTGCGCACCGGCATAGACCACAGAGGCGTAAGACAACAGAAGTGCTGTCAACGCGGCCGTCCAGACTTTTTTGGTAAAACTGAGTGATTTCATCGCCCTATCTCTCAAGTTGCTTTCTATTACCAACCTTATAACAAACAGCGTGCCAACTTGATCGTCAGAAAACCGTCACTCCTCCGCAAACGCCGCTAAAACGCGGCTTCCGAGCGGACTGAAGGCTTCGACTTCTGCTTGCCGACCGCTGCCGAGATGGCTTAAACGAACCTCGATGTCCGCTGCAGGCAATACCCCCTGCGCCTTCTGCGGCCACTCTACCAGCGCCACATACGCATTAGACAGCACATCCCTTATGGCTAGATACTCTAACTCTTCAGGATCGCAAAGTCTATACAAATCAAGATGATGTATCGCAAATTTATAAAAATTATAGGTTTCCATCAGCGTGTAGGTCGGACTTTTGACTTTTTCGCCGGGTAGAAAGTGCTGGATAAAGGCGCGCGAAAAGAACGATTTGCCGGCCCCCAGTTCACCTTTGAGATAGAGCATCAGGCCGTTTTCATAGGCTTGGCTGGTCTTACAGGCTTCGGCCAATCGCACCGCAAATTGCTGACTGGCGGCTTCGTCGGCCAAAAAAAGTATCTGTTTGTCGGCTTTTCTCTTAGAATCTGTCATCGTATTATCCAACGCTTTTTAGCGCTCCACACGCCAAACCAAAATACATCATGTCACCATCCGATCAGCAGCAACTTGCACAGCAAATCAAACAATGGGGAAAAGCACTCGGCTTTGCCGACGTGGGCATTACCCATGCCGACCTGTCGGCGTTCGAGGGC
>JACXUQ010000369.1 GCA_014763835.1 Thiotrichales bacterium | reverse complement strand
TCCGCCGCCCAGATCCAGATGGTGAATGTCGATGCCCATCTCTGCCAGCTTGGCTTTCAACGCCAGTACGCGTTCCAGCGCATCTGTAAACGGCTGAATGTCGGTCAGTTGCGAACCGATGTGGCAGTCGATACCGATGGGGTTCACATTGGCGCAAGCACAGGCGTCGGCATAGAGCTCGGGCGCGGTGTTGATGTCCACGCCGAATTTGTTGTCTTTGAGGCCGGTGGAAATATACGGGTGGGTTTTGGCGTCCACGTCCGGATTGACGCGGATGGAGACATTGGCCATTTTGCCCATGCGTTCGGCCACCTGCTGAATGCGGTCGAGTTCGGCGTGCGATTCGATATTGAAGCAGCGGATGCCGACTTCCAGCGCGCGTTCGATCTCTTTAGGCTGCTTGGCCACGCCCGAAAATACCACCTTGGCCGGATCGCCGCCGGCGCGCAACACGCGCTCCAATTCGCCTTGCGAAACAATGTCAAAACCGGCGCCCAGCTTAGCCAGCACGTTCAACACCGCGATATTGGAGTTGGTTTTGACCGCATAGCAGACCAGATGCGGCTGTGTGCCGAAGGCGCGGTCAAACGCCTGCCAGCGGCTCTCCAGCTCGGTACGCGAGTAGACATACAGCGGCGTGCCGAAGTCCTGGGCAAGCTGCGCCAGACTGACGTTTTCGGCGTGCAGCACATTGTTTTGATACGGAAAAGCGTGAAAGGTGTGGCTCATGGTCTGTCCTGTTTATTGTCCCGACCCGGTTTTGGGGGCGGCCGGTGTGTTTGAATTCGAGGGTTGTTCGCTCTGCACGTCTTGCGTGGCTTCCGGCAGGGTTAAGGGACCTTTTTTGCCGCAGCCGCCAAGTAGCAGACCAAGGCAGAGGGTCATGCCCAAAATGCGGAGCTGTCTGAACGGCGTGTGCAGCGAGAGCGTTAAGTGCGTCATTTTGAGTAATCCCTGTGAATTGGTCGAATGAAATCGTAAAATGTGGACTATTTTAGCAGAATTGGTTTAAGAGCTGGAGTGACTATGCAACAAGCGTGTGATGAACAGATGAATGCCTCACCGGTGATATTGGAACCGCAGGGCGAAGCGACATCGGCGGTGATCTGGCTGCACGGTCTGGGGGCGGACGGTTATGATTTTGTGGATATCGTCGAGCAACTCGATCTGCCGGCGCAGCACGGGGTACGTTTTGTGTTTCCGCATGCGCCGGAACAGGAGGTCACCATCAACGCCGGCATGCGCATGCGCGCCTGGTACGACATCCGTTCGTTCGATCTGATGAACGATGTCGACGCCGCCGGTATCCGCGTTTCCTGTTATCAGGTGTACGGACTGATCAAACAGCAACTGGATGCCGGCATTGCTGCCGACAAAATCATTATCGCCGGGTTTTCGCAAGGCGGTCTGATCGCACTGCATGCTGCTTTGAGTTATGAAAAGGCGCTGGGCGGGATTCTGGCGTTATCGACCTACTGCCCGATGTACGAGCAGTTTTATCTGCATCGCGAAATTCCGATTATGATGGTGCACGGCACGCTCGATCCGGTGATTCCTTTGGGGGTGGCGGAGCACTCCAAAAACGCCCTGCTGCAGAAAGGCTATGCGGTGGAGTGGCATACCTATCCGATGGTGCATAGCGTGTGTCAGCAAGAAATCGAAGACATAGGCAACTGGCTGCGCCGTACGCTGGAATTGTCGCATGCGTAAGGTCGAAGAC
>JACXUQ010000368.1 GCA_014763835.1 Thiotrichales bacterium | reverse complement strand
TGCGTTGAGGTACATCAAGTTAAATTAACTTATTGATATAAATGGTTTTAATTGCCATAAAAAAGGGGTGGTACCAATAAATAGAAACAATTTACAAAGTCTTCGTGGCCTTCATGCTCTTCGTGGTTCAAAAAATCAATCATAAAATGCGGATACCCAAAATAAAAAAACCCTTGCGAGAATAGCAAGGGCAATAGGCAGGGCAGCCTACCTAAGCAACAAAAGAAGTTATTTCAAACTCGGGGGGATGAAATCCTTTTCAATACCCCGAGAACTCACTTTAGAAAACCACCATCAACTGCGCGGATAAACGGTTATCGATCGTGTCAACGACTTTGGTCGGATTTGAACCTGCCAGTGCGGTCGGTGCCGTCAAATCGCGAATTTCGTAGTTCACGCGTGCGGAAGTTTTCTTGTTAAAGAAATACTGCGCACCCAGCGTAGTGGTGGTAAAGACGCGTTTTTTATCAATCGCGGTACCGGTATTGGCATCTTTTTTAGTCGCGCTGTTCAACACGTCGTAACGCACGTTGAGTTCGATATTGGGTTTAACGCGGTAACCGAAATCCAGCTGGTAAGCGTCTGCGGTTTGGTCGGTAAAGACCGATAAAGGCGTATTGGTCGCTCCGCCTACCGGACCGCCCCAGATCATTCCGTCAGCGGTGAAATATTCTGCGGCCGCGCGGTATTTACCGTCAAAATAGGTCATCCCCACACCGGCCCGGTCGCGTTTGTATGCAGTATTGTCTACGGTACGTTTACCGGATTGCGACCAGGCGTACATTTTAAGGCTGTGTCGGCGCGGACCGTCTGAATTGTCAAAAACCTTTTCCGCAGCACCGTACAGATACAAATCTTTATGTTTGTCGTTGTCCGTCAACGCCAAGCCATTACCATTGCCGTACATCACGGCGTAGCTGACTTCCCAGTCGTCGTGTTTAAAGGTATCGAAAACCTGAATACCGGTATCGCGGGCGGCAAAGGCCGCGGCCGTTCTTTCGCCATAAAGGGTGTCTGACTGTCTTGCTGGTGCAGGCACGCCATCAGGGAGAGCGCCGACTGGAGTCGAATTATCGACGGTTTTTTCAATTAACAGGCGATCGGTACCATTGGTGAAATTGACATAGTTAAAGACCGGAATCCCTTTTAAGGATTCCTCAGAACCCGGGGTTTTGAACAGACCCACACGCACGCGTGCGCCGTCGATTTTGTTGATGGTCACACTGGCATCGACCAATTGGCCTTGTGTGCCGCCGCCGGTGGTAATGCCGTTATTGCCGAATTCCGCCATCAGGAAATAATTGACGTCCTTATCCAGCGGGAAATTGGCGCCGCGCACACCGATGCGGGCACGTTTGATATTGAACCCAGAAGAGGTGTTTAATTGCGGGGCCATCTGGTTAAACGCCGCCGATGTGCCCGATAGAGGCGCGCCGGCACCCGTCAGGGTTGGCAGTTTGGTATCATCGGTTTGCTGATAATCAATCTGCGCAAACCCCCATAGTTTGGCGGCCGGCGCTTCGTTGGGTTTCTCGGTTCCCTGAATCATCAGCCAGTTGGCGGCTTGGGCGGTTTGGCAGCTCATCGCGCCTGCTAACGCAATTAACAGCGCAGATTTTTTTAAAGTCATATAGTTTTTTTGCATAAGTATCCCCTTTCCATCCTTTTGACGGAAATCGATTGTTCTAATCATTGAGAGCTTTGCACGAGTGGGGCGCGAGAGAAAAATGAGGAAA
>JACXUQ010000367.1 GCA_014763835.1 Thiotrichales bacterium | reverse complement strand
GCGATTGTTCGATTTCGTCTAATCGAAATCCCAGCATTTCTGCCCAGCGGGCGTCATAGATCACCTGATTGGTCTTGGGGTACCAGTCCCAAAACCCCAGGCCGGTGGCTTGCAACACCAGTTCAAGGCGCTGGTTTTTCTCTTCAAGATGCTTTTGATAGATTTTATTTTTATGAAACTGGTGGTATAAAATTAAGCCTGCGAAACCGCCAATTAAGAAGGGGATAATGAATCCGATAGGTTTAACGACGCCCAAAACCAGCCATAATTGTAGCGCGGCAACCGTTGAGAGGAGTAACGCGCCAAGCAGAAAAGCAAACAGATGGGAGCGGGTGAGTGACTTCAAGCTGGCTGACTCCATAGAGTGACATGACCCCAGTTTAGAATAGGTTGTCGCGCTTTAAGAATACCGATAATTACTTAATTGAAACTTGTTTTTTGAAGGTGCGATCATAATTTTAAGCTTACCAGTTGATGGTTTGGCCCGACTTTTTGCTGATCTCTTCGAGTTTGCTTTGATGGCGTGTGAGTTCGCTATCCGTTGCATAAAGCACCTTTAACGGTAAACGGTCGCGGCTGATTTTTTGCGTGCCGGCTTGCATCTCGTTGGCGGCTTCGTCGCCCCCCAGTATGAGTTTGGTCTGTCCGCCGGTCATGGCCAGGTAAACATCCGCCAAGATTTCCGAGTCGAGCAAAGCGCCGTGCAGGGTACGGTTGGAGTTGTCCACCATCAGGCGTTTGCACAACGCATCCAACGAGTTGCGTTGCCCCGGATAGGTCTTGCGCGCCATTTTCAACGTGTCGGTAATGGTGCAATGATCTTCAATCCTGCCCCAGCGGTTGTTCTTGAGGCGCGCCAGTTCCATATTGATAAAACCCACGTCAAAGGGCGCGTTGTGAATAATCAGTTCGGCGCCGCTCACGTACTCCATAAAGGCTTCAACCACATCGGCAAAGAGGGGTTTGCCTGCCAGAAACTCGTTGGTAATGCCGTGAACCGCAATCGCATCCGCAGGCACCTCGCGTTCCGGCTGAATATATTGGTGATAATTGTTGTGCGTCAGACGGCGTTTAATCAGTTCCACCGCCCCGATTTCAATGATGCGGTCGCCGCTTTGCGGGTCAACCCCGGTGGTCTCGGTATCCAATATAATCTGGCGCATTTGAACTCTCTTTTAGGAAAATTTGCGGTAAAATGATCGCGTTATTTTAATGCAAAATCCAAGCGAAAAGGGTGCTTATGAAAATTAAAAAGGGCAGTCGCGTCGCCTTTCATTACGAATTGCGTGACGAATCAGGCGAGTTGATCGATTCAACTTTCGGTAGTGAGCCGGTGATTTACATTCAGGGCGAAGGCGAAATCATTCCCGGCTTGGAAGAGCTGATGGAAGGCGAAGAGGCCGGGTTTGAAGCCAAAGTGACCCTGTCGCCGGAAAAGGCTTACGGTGAAGTGATGGACGATCTGATCGTCTTTGCCGGACCGGAAAACTTTGAAGACGACGTTGAAATCGAAGTCGGTTCCACCGTGGAAACCCAAGACCCGGACGGCACCATTGTTGCCTTCCGTATTATCGAAGTTACAGAAGATAAAGTGTATCTGGACGGCAACCACCCATTGGCCGGCCAAACGCTGGACTACAAAGTGGAAGTGATTTCGGTAGATTAATCCGTTCGCCTGAAAATCGACCTAAAATTTTTCAACAGGCCGGGTAGAGGCATTTCTACCCGGCCTGTTGG
>JACXUQ010000366.1 GCA_014763835.1 Thiotrichales bacterium | reverse complement strand
GTGATTAACTCAAAAAATCACATAAAGTTGCACTGCGTAAAATTTACTAAGGCCGCTTTATAGCTTAAGTTTATTGAATTTTTTACGCTCGCTGGATGAGGGTATGCCCAAGGCTTCGCGATATTTGGCAATGGTGCGACGGGCGACGCTAATCTCTTTTTCTTTTTCAAGCAGTTCCATCAGTTTGCTGTCGCTCAACGGTTTTTTGGGATCTTCCTGGTCAATCAAGCCCTTGATGTGAGCCTTGATAGCGATAGCAGACTGGTCGGCACTGCCATATTGGCTGACGCCGGATGAGAAGAAGTATTTCAACTCAAAGGTGCCGCGCGGAGTTTGGATGTATTTCTGATTGGTAGCGCGGGAGATGGTGGACTCGTGCAGACCAAGATGTTCCGCCACATCGCGCAACACCAGAGGTTGCATGGCCATTTCACCCTGTTCAAAAAACGCCTGCTGTTTTTCGACAATAAAACTGCCGACCTTTAACAGTGTCTCTCCACGGCTTTGAATGCTTTTAATCAGTCCCTTGGCTTCAAACAGTTGTTCTTTGATTTTTTTGGACTGTTCGTTGTCGGTCAGTTTTTCGGCCAGTTCAACATAGGTACTGTTGACCTTCAGACGCGGGAAAGCCTTTGTGTTCAATTCGACGATCCAGCCGTTTTTGCTGCGCTTCAGGCGTAAGTCGGGAATGATGATTTCGGCATTTTCGGAGGAGAAATCACGTCCCGGTCTCGGGTTAAGTGACTGAATCAGTTTTAACAGCTGGTTGAGTTCATCGTCGTTGAGCGCATACATTTTCTTGATGCGCTTATGGTCGTGAAATGAGAGCCAGTCAAAATGCTGGTCAATGAGCTGGCGCGCCGTGACGACGAAAGGCGTTTGCGGCAGAGCAGCCAGTTGCAGCAAGAGCGACTCCTGCACCGATCTGGCAGCGACACCGGTTGGTTCAAACTGCTGGATAACGGCCAAAACCGTCTCCACCATTTTCAGGTTGAATTCGGTTTGCGGATGTTGCTTTTGAATGGCCTGCAACAGTTCGGGAAGCGGGGTGGTTAAATAACCCTCTTCGTTAATGTCATCGATAATAAAGTCGGCGATGATGTCCTGCGGCGCTTGCCAGGGATAAATGTCCGACTGCCAGTACAGATGGTCATGCAGGCTTTTTTCTTCTGCGGTGTAGTTTTCGGCACTGACAAAATCGTCATCGCTTGCGCTTGACTGTTTGGCCGAGCTGAAATCGCTGTAGACCTCGTCCCAGTTGCAGTCGATTTCAAGTTCTTCGGAAAGGTTGCGGGTTTCGTTGATGTCGATAGGGGCGTCATCTTGACTGAAGTGGGCTTCATTTTCAGATGCCGTTTCTTCCTCTTGCACCGTGCGTTCAGCAGCGTCGCCAAGCAACTCTTCCTCTGAAAGGCCTTCTTCTTCGATTTCGAGCATATAGTTGGTTTCAAGAGTCGCCTCAATGGTCTGCTGAACCTCTAGCGCCGAGTATTGCAAAATCTTGATGGACTGCTGCAATTGCGGCGTTAGTTTCAGTTGCTGACCAACATTGATTTGTAAACCCGGCATCAGTGCCATGCAGTTAAACTCCTAATTCCAAACGCTGATATTGAATTTAAGGCCTCTGTCAGTCTTTTGCAACCACAAAGTCAGTTATATGCGGATAAGTAATGCCGTATGGCAAAACCCTTTAAGTTGCAGATATAATAATCCAAATCTGCGCAAAAGGTAATGATTACGT
>JACXUQ010000034.1 GCA_014763835.1 Thiotrichales bacterium | reverse complement strand
AATTTCACGTGCTCGTTAAAGCGGTAGCTAAAATCGCCTTTAAGACGCGCAATGACCTGATCCGTATCATCGGCGTTAATATAATCGGTGGCTTGGTAACCCAGACCGGCCTCGGCTTTCAAGGTCACTCTATCGTCTTTTAAAAATGTTTTACCCAGACCCAGGGTCGCCAGACTATCCAGCTCCAAGTCGGCAAAATGGTCGCGCTCAAAACGCGTCTGCACAAAGCTGTAATAGTTCTTGTCTGCCGCATAAAAACGGTTGTATTGCAACTCACCCACATAACGTTCCTGAGTCTGCTGGCCGTCTTCAGACTTGTTGTTGATTTCAAATGCCGACTTGAACTCATATACCTGCTGAATGTAATCGATTTTCAGCGCGCCATACACCGCCGTGCTGTCGGTATTACCGGTAGTGTTGGCATAGCCCAGTTCACCGGAACCTCGCAAACCGTTTTCAGAACCTTTGTCAGCTGCCATTGCTGATGCACTCACCGCCAGCGTCAACAACGCCGCTCCCCAAGTACGTTTAGCCAATTTCATCGCTTTCCTCCTGTTTGTCGCGTCAGGACAGTTAAAATAAAGTTGCGCATTATAGCAAACCCAGCCCAAATATGCGCTGAAGTGCATAAACAGAAAAAAAGCGGGGCTATACACATTTACGCCATAACTTTGGTAAAATGCGCAGACTATTTAGATAACCGATGACGGAATTGCACGCATGAAATTAGATTTTTTGGATTTTGAACAACCGATTGCCGAACTGGAAGCCAAAATCGACGAGCTAAGACATCTAGATGGCGGCGGCATGGATCTTTTGCAGGAGATCGCGGCACTGGAAACCAAAAGCAAAAATCTGACCGAATCGATTTTCCGCAATCTGACTGACGTGCAAATTTCCCAGTTGGCCAGACACTCGCAACGTCCTTACACACTGGACTATATCAAAGCTATCTTTACCGATTTTAAAGAGCTGCACGGCGACCGCGCCTTTGCGGACGATAAGGCGATTGTTGCCGGTCTGGCGCGTCTTGACGGCCAAGCGGTCATGGTCATCGGTCAGGAAAAAGGCCGCGACACCAAAGAGAAGATCCACCGCAATTTCGGTATGCCTCGTCCTGAAGGCTATCGTAAAGCCTTGCGCTTGATGAAAATGGCGGAGCGTTTCAATCTGCCGATCGTCACCTTTATCGACACCCCGGGCGCTTATCCTGGAATTGACGCCGAAGAACGCGGCCAGAGCGAGGCGATTGCCCGCAACCTGATCGAAATGGCCGAACTGCGCGTACCGATTATCTGCACGGTCATCGGCGAGGGCGGTTCCGGCGGTGCGCTGGCAATCGGTGTCGGCGACGTCACCATGATGTTGCAGTACAGCACCTATTCGGTCATTTCCCCTGAAGGCTGTGCGTCCATCCTCTGGAAAAATGCCGCCAACGCCAAGGATGCGGCCGAAGCATTGGGCATTACCGCAACCCGTCTGAAGTCATTGGGATTGATCGACCACATTATTCCGGAACCGCTGGGCGGCGCACACCGCGACCCCAAAGCGATGGCAGCCAATCTTAAGCAGGCACTGAAAATGCAATTGGCCGAGGTGAGCAAAAAGCCCGTCAGCGATCTGCTGGACAAGCGTTATAACCGCTATATGGGTTATGGTAATTTTGAAGTTGCCTGATTTTAAAATCTCAACAGGCCGGGTCAACCCGGCCTGTTTGCTTTTACCGACCTGATTTCAATCACCGTGTCTGATTCCCTGCGTATTCTGCTTTCGGCAATCGAATCGTTCAAAGCCCTTGTCAGCCAACAAGAGCCCCGAATTTATGTAGCCTTCAGCGGCGGTTTGGATTCCACGGTGCTGCTGCACCTGCTCGCGCAAGAGCGCTCACTGAAAACGCATTTGCACGCCATTCACATCAACCATCAGATTCATCCCGATTCCGCCCAGTGGGCTGCGCACTGCCACAATTTCTGTGATTCGATCGGCGTTGCATACACCCAAATCGACCTGAACCTGCCAAGCACGCGCCGTAAAGGCTTGGAAGCCATTGCTAGAAAAGCGCGCTATGAAGCGCTCTTCGCCCAAATTAAAACTGGCGACTGGCTATTAACCGCGCACCATCAACGCGATCAAGCTGAAACGTTACTGCTGAATCTGACGCGCGGTGCCGGCGTGCTCGGATTGGCCGGGATGCCTTATCAAAAAGCGATTCCACTGCCATGCAGTGGTTCAGCAAACCATGGCCGGCCTTTATTGTCTGTTAGCTATGCACATTTACAACGCTATGGTCATGAGTATCAGCTGAACTGGATTGAGGACCCGAGCAACACCAGCGTAAAACACACCCGTAACGCCATCCGCCATCAAATTCTGCCTGCACTGGAAAAGATCAGGGAACACAGCACGGCACAGATTGCACTCTGCGCCGAACATATGGGAGAGGCGCAAACCCTGTTGGAACGTATCGCACGGCAGCAGCTTGATGATACCGGACACTATTCAAACGTTTCCATCGATCTCAATGCTTACCAATATCTTGACTGGATCGCGCAAAAAAACCTGCTGCGTTACTGGGCCAAACACCAGGCAGGTCTGCACTTAAACACGGCGGAACTCAACTGGATTCAACAGTACACGCTGCTCAACGTCACACTTAATGCGGAATACAAATTGGCGCATGGGTGTTTAAAGCTGTTTAAAGGAAAGCTATTCTATCTGACTGATAAATTTAAAGAATATGGCCTAAATTTAACTGATGCGTTGCAGTATGCCGCTCCCCGAAAAATCTCGCACGAACCTGTCTTTATCCAGCCACTACCGCAACGCTGGCTGGAAGAAAACCGGCAGCATCTACGTCTGTGCAGTATGGACAGTGTCGCAAAACTGCATCGAAAACACCTCAAAGAGCATTTTCAGCAGGCCGGGATACCCGCCTGGTTAAGACCCTATTGGCCGGTACTCATGTGCAACGATGCGCTAATTGCGGTTTGGGGGTTGTCTTATCAACCGTCATCACAACCCTACGAATTCAGACGGATGTCTACCGATCGGCTGGCACTGACCAATTTGAGTCTAACGGAATCGCAGATTTTCTCATTTTGTACGCATAAAACAACCGGCTGATATAGCGCAGCCTGACAGCGTACAACAAAGCGCCAACCCCCAAATAAAGACGAGATGACATTGCTGACAACGGGGTTTTAAGCTATAATGCCGTTCCATTCTGAAAATTCAAAATCTTGATTTCCAATCTTTCAAAAAAGTGTGAATAAATGACGAAATTTATTTTTGTGACGGGTGGGGTCGTTTCCTCATTGGGGAAAGGTATTGCTGCTGCTTCATTGGGTGCCTTGTTGGAGGCGCGTGGTCTTAAAGTCAGCATGCTGAAAATGGATCCCTATATTAACGTTGACCCCGGCACCATGAGCCCGTTTCAACACGGCGAAGTCTTTGTCACCGACGATGGAGCGGAAACTGATTTGGACTTGGGCCACTATGAACGCTTTGTACAGCGCCATTTCACCAAACGTAACAGCTTCTCCAGTGGCCAAGTCTACGAGCGCGTGATTCGCAAAGAGCGCCGTGGCGACTACTTGGGCGGCACGGTTCAGGTCATCCCACACATCACCGATGAAATCAAACACCGCATTTTAGCCGCCGCGGAAGGCTATGACGTCGCGTTGGTCGAAGTCGGCGGCACCGTCGGCGACATTGAATCGCTGCCATTTTTGGAGGCTATTCGCCAATTGAGCATCGAAGTAGGGCGTGACCGTTCGTTGTTCATGCACCTGACATTGCTGCCGTATATCGCGGTGGCCGGTGAGGTCAAAACCAAGCCAACCCAGCATTCCGTCAAAGAGCTGCGCTCAATCGGTATTCAGCCGGACATCCTGATCTGCCGTTCGGAAATCCCGTTGGCCGAGAACGAAAAACGCAAAATCGCGCTATTCACCAATGTGGAAGAGAAAGCGGTGATCAACTCCCTGGATGCGCGCACCATTTACGAAGTGCCGCGCATGTTGCATGAGCAAGGCTTGGATGATTTGGTTGTCAACCGTTTCCGCCTTGATGTGCCTGCCGCTGATCTGTCCGACTGGGATGCGGTTGTTGCCGCGCAACTCAATCCTGAGAAATCCGTTGAGATCGCTATGGTTGGTAAATACGTCGACCTGACTGAGGCCTACAAATCATTGATCGAAGCCTTGATTCACGCCGGTATTCACACCAAAACAAAAGTGAATATTCACTACATCGATTCTGAAGAAATCGAGAAAAGCGGCATCGGCTGTATCCAACAGATGGATGCGATTCTGGTGCCGGGCGGTTTCGGTGAGCGCGGCGTGGAAGGCAAAATCCAGGCGATTGAATTCGCGCGCACCCACAAGGTGCCTTATTTGGGTATCTGCCTGGGTATGCAGATGGCGGTGGTGGAATATGCTCGCCATGTCGCCGGCCTGGAAAACGCCCACAGCAGCGAATTGAATCCGAAAACACCACATCCGGTCGTTGCCCTGATTACCGAGTGGACTGACGAAAACGGCGATAAAATCGAGCGCAACGAAAACACCGATTTGGGCGGCACCATGCGTTTGGGCGCACAAAACTGCCGCCTGACGCCAGGCTCGAAAATTGCCGACATCTACGGCAACACACTCATCAGTGAACGTCACCGCCATCGTTATGAAGTCAATGATGGTTACATCAATCGCCTGGAAGAGGCGGGGCTGGTATTTGCAGGCCGCTCTGAAGACGGTACCCTGGTTGAAACCATCGAGATTCCTGAGCACCCCTGGTTTGTGGCTTGCCAATTCCATCCGGAATTCACCTCCACGCCGCGTAACGGCCATCCGCTGTTCACCGCGTTTGTGAAAGCGGCGATTGCCAATAAAAAAGCATAATCAAAGGACGAATTATGAAGCTTTGCCATTTTGAAGCCGGTATTGATCAGCCACTTTTCCTGATTGCCGGTCCTTGTGTGATTGAATCTGAACAGATGGCATTGGATACCGCTGGCCAGCTGAAAGAATTGACCGATTCACTGGGCATGCATTTCATCTACAAATCGTCTTATGACAAGGCTAACCGCACGTCCACTTCCAGCTTCCGCGGCTTGGGAATTGATGAGGGTCTGCGTATTCTGCAAAAAGTCAAAGATCAGATCGGCGTACCGGTTTTGACCGACGTCCATGAAGATACACCGCTTGAAGAGGTGGCTTCCGTGGTTGACGTATTGCAGACCCCAGCATTCCTGGTTCGTCAAACCAACTTCATTCAAAACGTTTGCCGCCAAGGCTTGCCTGTCAATATCAAAAAAGGCCAGTTTCAGGCGCCTTGGGATATGGATCAGGTGGTCGCCAAGGCACGCGAAGTCGGCAACGACCAGATCATGGTATGCGACCGTGGAACCTCTTTCGGTTATAACACCCTGATTTCCGACATGCGCGGTCTGTCGACTATGCGCCGCACTGGTTGCCCGGTGGTTTTTGATGCGACCCACTCAGTGCAGCAGCCAGGCGGGCAAGGCTCTACTTCTGGCGGCCAGCGCGAGATGGTGCCGGTATTGGCCCGCGCCGCCACGGCAGTAGGTATTGCCGGCCTGTTTATGGAAACGCATCCCAATCCGGAAAAAGCCTTGAGCGACGGGCCGAATATGTGGCCGCTAGGTAATCTAAGACCGTTATTGGAGACTCTGATCGAACTGGATCAAGTCACCAAAAAGCACGGCTTTATCGAGCAGACTGTTTAAAAATTTCAACGCCGGTTTTAGGAGTTTCATCTCCTTGTTACAAACCGGCGTTAAACTGTTAAAAATTAAGAAAGTTTAAATATCAAAGAAATAGGAAGTCACAATGTCATCATTGATTAAAGATATCAAAGCGCGCCAAGTGATCGATTCACGTGGTAACCCGACTGTAGAAGCCGAAGTTTTCCTGGAAGACGGTTCTTTCGGACGCGGCATTTCTCCTTCAGGTGCCTCTACCGGTTCTCGTGAAGCGATCGAATTGCGCGACGGCGACAAGAGCAAATTCGGCGGCAAAGGTGTTTTGCAAGCAGTTAACAACATCAACACCGAAATCAAAGCGCGTTTGATCGGTATGGATGCGACTGACCAGGCCGCTGTGGACAATGCCATGATCGCTCTGGACGGTACTGACAACAAAGCACGCTTGGGTGCTAACGCTATTTTGGCCGTTTCAATCGCAACGGCACAAGCTGCCGCAGCTTCTAAAAACTTGCCTTTGTATGCTTATCTGAAAACCGATGACTACAAAATGCCTGTGCCAATGATGAACATCATCAACGGTGGTGAGCACGCTGATAACTCGGTTGACTTCCAAGAGTTCATGATCATGCCGGTTGGCGCACCTTCCATGTCCGAAGCAATCCGTTACGGCGCTGAAGTGTTCCATATGCTGAAAAAAGTATTGCATGACAAAGGTTACAACACAGCAGTGGGTGACGAAGGCGGTTTTGCACCAGATCTAAAATCAAACGAAGAAGCAATTACCGTTATTCTGGAAGCGATTGAAAAAGCCGGCTACAAAGCGGGCGAAGACATCATGATCGCGATGGATGCGGCGTCTTCCGAGCTTTACAACAAAGACACCGGTACTTACTACCTGGCTTCTGAAGACAAAACATTGACTTCAGCTGAAATGGTCGACTTCTTGGGTGAGTGGGTTAACAAATACCCGATTATCTCTATCGAAGACGGTCTGGACGAGTCTGACTGGAACGGCTTCAAACTGCAAACCGAAAAATTCGGCGACCGCCTGCAAATCGTCGGTGACGACCTGTTCGTAACCAACCCGAAAATTTTGAAAGAGGGTATCGAGAAAGGCATCGCCAACTCTATCCTCATCAAAATCAACCAGATCGGTACTTTGACGGAAACCTTTGAAGCGATCGCTATGGCGAAGAAAGCAGGTTATACGGCGGTGGTTTCTCACCGTTCAGGCGAAACTGAAGATACCGTGATTGCAGATATCGCAGTAGCGACGGGCGCAGGCCAGATCAAAACCGGTTCTCTGTCACGTACTGACCGTATCGCCAAATACAACCAGTTGATCCGTATTGAAGAAGCATTGGGTGCAGCCGCGGTTTACCCAGGTAAGGCCGCTTTCTACAACCTGAAAAAATAATCGCCAAGGCGGGGGATAAATGAAAAAAATCGTTGTTATCCTCAGCCTGATTATTGTTGTGCTATTAGCTCGCTTGCTCTCCTCAAACGGGGGGCTTGGCGAGCTTTTTAGTTTACAGACCCAGCTTTCCGAACTGGAAACTCAGCTACAACAGCAGGAGCGGGAAAACGCCGAGCTGTTACAGCAAGTTCAGGACCTTCAATCACAAAACAGTGCTATCGAAACCATTGCCCGTGAGACTTTGGGCATGATCGGTCAAGATGAAGTGTTTGTGGAGGTGATCGAACTTAAGGATTCCGCTGAACCTGCCAAAACGGCGGCACCTGCCACTTCTGATTCCGCCGCGGACTGATCCGCTGCCTTTATACCTGGCCTGTTGAGTTTTAACGGAGCCATTCCAAATCCGCTTCAATGCGCTTTTAGTAAGACGTAAAGACTTCCTGTACCGCCATCTTTAGGTTGCGTGCTACAAAAAGCCAATACCGATTTCATCTGTCTTAAGCGACGATTAGTCAGGTTTTTCAAAACCGGCGCCTGCACTTCCGAGTTATAACCTTTGCCGTGGATAACGAGCACACAGCGCTTTTTAGCCTGATAACAACGCTCAATAAAGGCGGGCAGGGCACTATCGGCCTGCGCTTCGGTCAAACCGTGCAAATCCAGTTCGGCTTCGATGGCAAACTCGCCCTTTTTCAGACGGCTTAACTCCTGCAAACGAATCCCCTTGCGGTGATACAACAGGGATTCAAAAGCACCGACTTCGGCAATGACATCCATTTCGGCCACCGACAGCATGACGGGTGTTGTCACATCTGGAAGACGATTTTTCTGGCGGAGTTTTTTGAGCGTTTTCTGATAAAGCGCCTGCGTATCGGACCCGGCCTGTTGACTATTTTTAGAGACCTTTAAAGGCGCAACATCGCTGACCGCATCGGCAAACAGGGATTTTTCTTCTTCTGAAAGTTTAGACACTATATAATCTGCTTAATTTGAATTGAACTTGCGTTTTTGCATTATTTTACCCGATGAAAATCCTTCTCTCCAATGACGATGGTTATTTGGCGCCCGGCATCCGCCTGTTGCTGCAAATGATTGCCCAACATATTCCATACTCTCAACTGGTCATGCTGGCGCCTGACCGCAACCGCAGCGCGGCCAGCAACTCCTTGACCCTGATGGAACCTTTGCGCATCCAGGCGCATTTGGAAAAGGATTTACCCGAAAACTGCCGCGTATACAGCCTTAACGGCACCCCCACGGATTGCGTGCATTTGGCGATTAACGGCGCCTTGGATTTTCAACCGGATATTGTCATCTCCGGTATTAACGACGGCGCCAATATGGGCGATGATGTGCTTTACTCCGGCACCGTGGCGGCCGCGACCGAGGGGCGTTTTTTGGGCAAGCCGTCCATCGCCGTTTCGTTATGCGGCGCCAACCATTTTGAAACGGCCGCGCATGTATTGCTAAAGGTGCTTCAAGAGCTGCCTACCATTAGTGCGAGCACCATTCTCAACATCAATGTCCCCGACATTCCGTTGAATGAATTAAAAGGGATTAAAGTCACTCGTCTCGGCAAACGTCACTGCTCGGAACCGGTCGTCGGCCAAACCGACCCGCGCGGCAAACCGATTTACTGGATCGGTCCCGCCGGCACTGCCGCTGACGCTGGCAAGGGGACGGACTTCCATGCCGTCGAAAACGGTTTTGCCTCGGTCACGCCGTTAAAAATCGACCTAACGCACTATGAAATGCTGCCTGCGCTAAAGGCGTGGGCAGATAATAACCATTTGTAAAACGTGTAGGGAAGTTTGCGTTTGTATTATCGCCCAATCTTTGAATTTCTTAATCAATCCCCCAGCTATCCGAATGAAGCCTTCAAGCTTCAGCAAGGAGTAGGGATGACCTCACAACGCACCCGCGACCGCCTGATACGCCGCCTGATTGATTTGGGCATCACAGACGAAACCGTACTCCAAGCCATGCGCGTCGTCCCTCGCCACTGTTTTCTGGACGAAGCCATGGGATCGCGCGCCTATGAAGATACGGCCTTGCCGATCGGTTACGGCCAAACCATCTCCCAGCCGATTGTTGTCGCCACGATGACGCAGTGGCTGCTGGC
>JACXUQ010000365.1 GCA_014763835.1 Thiotrichales bacterium | reverse complement strand
GTACCTTTGAACTCTTCAAAGATAACCTCGTCCATTTTCGAACCGGTATCCACCAAAGCGGTGGCGATAATCGTCAAGGAACCGCCCTCTTCGATATTACGCGCCGCACCGAAGAAACGCTTCGGACGGTGCAAGGCGTTGGCGTCAACACCCCCCGACAGGATTTTGCCTGATGCCGGCGTCACAGTGTTGTAGGCGCGCGCCAGACGGGTAATCGAATCCAATAGGATAATGACGTCGGTTTTGTGTTCCACCAGACGCTTGGCCTTCTCGATCACCATTTCAGCGACCTGGACGTGACG
Organism: Thiotrichales bacterium; assembly: GCA_014763835.1. Classification (GTDB taxonomy): domain Bacteria; phylum Pseudomonadota; class Gammaproteobacteria; order Thiomicrospirales; family Thiomicrospiraceae; genus Thiomicrorhabdus. The sequence continues at coordinate 1,446 of JACXUQ010000365.1, read as the reverse complement.
TGTGGCCGGTTCGTCAAAGGTGGAGGAGATGACTTCGCCCTTGACGGTACGCGCCATCTCGGTCACTTCTTCGGGACGTTCGTCGATCAGCAGTACGATCAGGTAAGCGTCAGGATAGTTTTCGGCAATGGATTGCGCCATCTGTTGCAGAATCACGGTTTTACCGGATTTTGGCGGTGCCACGATCAATCCGCGCTGCCCTTTACCGAAAGGCGCGGCAATGTCGATGATACGCGGGGTAATGTCTTCGGTGCTGCCGTTGCCGATCTCCATCTTCAAGCGCTGTTGCGCGTGCAGTGGCGTCAGGTTTTCAAAGGCGATTTTCTTGCGCGCCACTTCCGGCTCTTCAAAGTTGATTTTCTCGACTTTCAGCAACGCGAAATAACGTTCGTTGTCCTTGGGTGGGCGGATTTTGCCTTGAATGGTGTCGCCTTTGTGCAGGCCGAAACGGCGGATCTGGCTTGGCGAAACGTATAGGTCATCGGGACCGGCCATGTAGGAGCCGTCGGCGGTGCGCAGGAAGCCGAAGCCGTCAGGCAGGACTTCGAGTACGCCTTCGCCGTAAATGTCTTCGCCGTTTTTGGCGTGCGCTTTCAAGATGGCAAAGATAATGTCCTGCTTTTTGGCGCGGGCGACATTGTCCAGCCCCATGTTGTTGGCCAGTTCAATTAAAGAGGAAACGGATTGTTTTTTGAGGTCACTTAAATTCATAGTGTATTCGCGTTGTGGCTAGTGTTGCAAAAGAGGGTTTGGGGGATTTGAATCGGGTTGATGTTCGCGGAGAGGAGATGTGTCGGCTGCGCGGCACCCGGTCGGGCGCGCGCAGTGGATCTTACAGATTGCCGTCTAAGAAAGCACAAAGTTGTGATTTTGACAACGCACCCACCTGAGTCGCATCGACTTCGCCGTTTTTGAACAGCATCAATGTCGGGATGCCACGTACGCCGTATTTTGGAGGCGTAGATGGGTTTTCGTCGATGTTCAGTTTAGCAATCTTGACCTTACCTTGGTACTCTGCAGAAACTTCGTCCAGAATCGGGGCGATCATTTTGCAAGGACCGCACCATTCTGCCCAGAAGTCTACCAGTACGGGAATGTCTGATTGTAGAACTTCGGCTTCGAAATTTGCATCGCTGGTTGAGATCATGTTTTTTCTCCTAAGTTTTTATATTTTTTCTATACGCAGCTGTTCCATCCCGGTCCGCCTGGCGTTGGCAGTTTAGGTTTGGGAGGTCTCAATGGATTCGTATGGAAAAGTTTGAATCGGTGATGGATGCTTGTTTTTTTAAATGCGAGCTTTAAAAAGAGAGATGAAACATCCAATTATGGTTTTTGAAATTCTGGATTTCAGTAATTATTACATTAAAAGAGTTGGCAGTTCAAGCCTGAATTCGGCGAAAAAATGAAAAATTCGTTAAAATGGAAAAAGGTAATTAAATTCTTAAA
>JACXUQ010000364.1 GCA_014763835.1 Thiotrichales bacterium | reverse complement strand
ATGGTCAGCCCTTGTTTGAGGGCATCCTCGCCGAAGCGTTCCACCGCAAAGGCACGTGCCATTTCGGCCACATAACCGGCTTCGATGTCGATGCGGGCGCCGACCAGTTTGGCATGGACTTCAACCGCCTGTGCGTCGCGCATCTCCTGTTCCGTGATAAAGCCCAACTCGAACATGCGGCGCAATACATAGTTGCGGCGCAGTTTGGCACGGGCGGCGTTGGCGATAGGATTGTAGGCCGACGGCGCTTTGGGCAGGCCGGCAATCATGGCGTATTCGTCCAGCGACAGTTCGTTGATGGGTTTGCCGTAGTAGGTCTGCGCCGCCGCGGCGACGCCGTAGGAGCGGTAACCGAGGAAGATTTTATTGAGGTAGAGCGCCAGAATCTCCTGCTTGCTCAGTTCGTTTTCGATCTTGTAGGAGAGAATGATCTCATTGAGTTTGCGCAGATAGGTCTTCTCGCTGCTCAAGAAAAAGTTACGCGCCACCTGCATGGTGATGGTCGAACCGCCGGACTGCTTGCTGCCGGTGGTAACCAGCTCAAACACCGCGCGCGCCAGACCTTTGTAGTCGACGCCGCCGTGCTCGAAGAAACTCTCGTCTTCGGAGGAGATGATCGCCTGCGTCATGCGTTCCGGAATTTCGGTGTAGTCGAGCGGAATGCGTTTTTCGGTGCCGATTTCGCTGATGAGCTTGCCGTCTTCGGTGACAATGCGAAGCGGCACATGATAGGTTACATCTTTCAGGGCGGCGGCATCCGGCAGGGTCGGATAGACGGTGAGCACATAGACCAAAACGGCGGTAAATCCCAAGCCGATCAGGCTGAAAAATGAACTCAACCAGATCCAGCGCTGCCATCTGCGGTGTTTAGGTTGCTTGGGTGGTTTGGGCTCGGGCGGCGGCGTGCCGGCCGGTTCAAGCTGGGCGCGTTCAAGGTCGATATGCGGGGTGGTTTCGCTCATAAGGGCTCAAAGTGGTCGTTTTGGAAGTTTTTGCGAGTACGTCACCTCGGCGGTGGCGTCTGGCCGGATTTCATTAAGAAGTTGTTATTATACAAATTTATCCGGCAAATGCAGGGGCGAGGCTGTCTTTAGCGGTCTAAAAACGCAAAAGCCCGGCATTAACCGGGCTTTTGCAGAAAAACGCTTAAAGGATTAAGAGTTTTTGCTGTAACGACCTGTTTTGATGTCGCTCCACATCAGGTACAGGTTGCCGATCACGATGAAGCCGATGGCAGAAATCACACCGATCATTCCAATCGCTACTTGTACAGATTGTGGCAGGATGTTAGCCCAGATGCCCAACAGAACAACTAGAGGGATGACAACTGCAACAACAATGGTCAGCAACATTTTAGTTAGATTATTCATAGTTTGCGCCTCAGATAATTATTATTGTGTTATTACAGCAGCAACTATACTTTTGTTAAATCCGAATTTCAAATAAAAATGCTTGATTTCAATCAAGAAAGCACACAGCTAGTCGGGTTATATATTCTGATCCTGTTTGTGATGCGTTTTTTATTCGATATTCTGAATCTGCTCATTGAGCAGCGGACTAGATCCTAACAAACTCAATGATTTACCGAAAAGAAACCTTTCAAAAATGCCTGTTTGCCGACCAAACTGCCCACCACTTGCCTATGGCTTTTACTAAATCTTAGTGGTTAGCAATGGAAAAACAGTGCCGTTTTTATGCTGCTGTTAGAGCTAAAACATAGCAGTTTTGAAGGGCTTTATCGAGTAATTTTTTCAACAC
>JACXUQ010000033.1 GCA_014763835.1 Thiotrichales bacterium | reverse complement strand
TTGGAGCGCAACAGGAAAGTCTTGCGGCTCTCTTCGTTGACGATCAGGTCGATGTAACGCTGGCGGTATTTGACCTCCTGATCCTGCAAACCGTGGAACTTGTCCGGCAGCGGGCGGACTGACTTGGTGATCAGTTCGATATGTTCAACGTGAACAGAGAGTTCACCGGTATTGGTTTTGAACAACCAACCTTCGGCGCCGACGATATCACCCAAATCCCATTTCTTGAACTGGTCGTTGTAGAAACCTTCCGGCAGTTCATCACGTGTCACATAAATCTGGATGCGGCCTTCATGGTCCTGCAACGTCGCAAAACTTGCCTTACCCATAATACGGCGCAACATCATACGGCCGGCCACCTTGACGCGCACCGGCTCCATGTTTTCCATCTCTTCCTTGCTCAACTCGTTGTAGCTGGCGTGCAGCGCCGCCGAGCTATCGGTACGGCGGAAGGTATTGGGGTAAGAGTGGCCAATCTCACGCAGAGCCGCCAATTTGGCGCGACGTTCGGCGATGATTTTGTTCTCATCCACTTCGGGTTGTGTATTTTGAGTTTCTGACATTCGATCACTCTCTTCGCATTGGTTTAACCGGGCGCTTAAAAAACTTAACAGGCCGGGTTAAGGATTCAAAACTAAAAAACGTAAATAAGGGTTACAGCCCGGATTTCAAACTGGCGACAATAAACTGATCCAGCTCGCCATCCAATACCGCCGAGGTATTGCCGGTTTCAACCCCGGTACGCAAATCTTTGATGCGCCCAGAATCCAGTACATAAGAACGGATCTGGCTTCCCCAGCCGATATCCGACTTGGAATCCTCCAACGCCTGCTTCTCGGCATTGCGGCTCATCATCTCCAGCTCGTACAACTTGGCGCGCAACTGCTTCATCGCCTCGGCCTTGTTCTGATGCTGGGAGCGTCCGTTCTGACACTGCACCACGGTATTGGTGGGCAGATGGGTAATACGCACTGCCGATTCGGTACGGTTAACGTGCTGACCGCCCGCACCGCTGGCGCGGTATACGTCGATACGCAAATCCGCCGGATTGATATCGATTTCAAAGCTATCGTCGATTTCCGGAGAGATAAACACCGACGAAAACGAAGTATGACGGCGGTTGCCCGAATCGAATGGCGATTTGCGCACCAGACGGTGCACGCCGGTTTCGGTGCGCAACCAACCGAAGGCATGGTCGCCCTTGACGTGAATGGTGGCACTCTTGATCCCGGCCACGTCACCGTCGGTCACTTCCATCAATTCGGCATCAAAACCGTGTGCATCGGCCCAACGCAGATACATGCGCAACAGCATGCTCGCCCAATCCTGCGCTTCGGTACCGCCGGAACCCGACTGGATTTCCACATAGCAGTTATTGGCATCCATCTCGCCCGAGAACATACGCTGGAACTCGAGTTTTTCAAGCTTTTCGCCCAAACCGTCGAGTTCGCCTTTGATTTCCTCAACCAACTCGGCGTCGTTTTCCATCTCCGCCAATTCAATCAACTCGTTGCAGGAACTCAAGCCCTCTTCCAACTCGTCAATCGTCGCCACGATATTTTCCAGCGCCACCTTCTCTTTGCCGAGCGCCTGTGCATTTTCGGGATTATTCCAAATCCCGGGATCCTCCAACTCGCGCAAAACCTCGACTAATCTTTCCGACTTGGTCTCATAGTCAAAGATACCCCCTAAGCGACGTAGTGCGCTCTTGGTAGTCCTGCATACGACTGTAAATCGGGTTTAATTCCATCTACTTAGCCCTTCTTTTACACGGGTAAAAAATAAACGGGAATAATAACAGGATTTGCAATTTTTTGCTTACGATTGTATTGACGAAATGCATGCTTTTACTCAAGTATTCCGATAAGAGGTCGATACCTTACACATACTAAGGGAAACTGCAGGACTAAACGGCGTTGGGCACAGACCATCCGTCTTTATGAAATAATACTTTCAGCGCTTGTCCTCAACATCATCATTAAACAATGACGCCATACAGAAATAAGTCGTAAAATGATGAAAAATAACATAAATCTCTCTACTGATTTAAAAAGAGGACAATCTCATGGCTATCGAATCTATTCATAACACGGCGATCAGCGCCTACCGCAAAGAACGCGGTGTGGCGCCGGAGCACGCCAATCCGGACAATAACGGCAAGCGTGTGCATGGTCAGCCTGATCTTCCCGAACAGGCCAGTGAACGCGTCAACACTGCGCATGAAGCCCGCTCCACGCTGCGCCAGGAGCAGCAGGCAAGTCTGATTCAGCATCTTTTCGGCAATCCCGAAACGGCCAGCCAGAACGCACTTAAAATCACCTTTCAAGAGGCGATTGACAAGTTAAACGAGATTCTCAGCGCCGAACTCGGAAATGGCGACACGCCGCCGATTAGTGAAGAAACGCTGCAAGCTCAAGGCGGCATGGAATTCTGGTCACCGGAGAATACCGCAAAACGCATTGTTGACGGCAGCACCGCGATGCTAGCTGCCTTCCAGAAAGCCAACCCCAATCTGCAAGGCGAAGCGCTGATCACCCGCTTTCTGGATGTCATCGGCAACGGCATTTCGCAAGGTTTTGATTCGGCCAGAGGCATTTTGGGCGACATGAACGTATTGGAAGACGACATCGCCACCAATATCGATAAAACCTATGAACTGGTACAAAAAGGACTGGAAGAGTTCAAAGCCAGCTTCCTGGGAACGGCGACGACTGAAGAGGTGGCCAAGCTAACAACCGACAACCTTGTCGAAGCCGCCACCAATACCACTGAAAGACCGGTTTAAAGCATTTCACCGGCCATAAAAAAAGGGGCTTTTAACAGCCCCTTTTTTATGCAAACCCTGAAAAATTGAGTTATTCAATCTCTTCCAAGCGCACTTTAGTCAAACCCGACTCATTCGCATAATTGGTGATTTCTGCAGTCGAGGTGACGCCCATCTTGGTCATCAGGTTTTCGCGGTGCTTGGAAACCGTACGGTCACTGATGTCCAGAATCTCCGCGATTTCTTTGGTCTTGTAGCCTTCTGCCACCAATTTAACCACCTGCTTTTCACGCACCGATAACTTCTTGTTCGCGGTCATCTTGTCGGTTTCGGCATCCAGAATAGGCTGGATTTCGGAGTGAATAAAGGTTTCCCCTTCTACCACTTTGCGCACGCCGGCAATCAACTCTTTCTGAGAGACCGATTTCATGGCGATACCGTTAACACCCAATTCCAGCACTTCCATCCAGACGCTAGGTGTTTCGGCCGCTGTCAGCACAATAATTTTCGTATCGGCATAGCGTTTCTTGATATGCGAAATCGCATTCAAACCGCTCAACTTCGGCATGGACAGATCCAGCAACACCACCATCGGCGTTTTGGTACGCACCAACTCCAGACACTCCAACCCGTCTTCGGCTTCGCCAACGACAGCGAAGTCTTCTTCAGATTGCAGAATGGATTTGAATCCGGCTCTTACCAAGCTATGGTCTTCGGCCAATAAAATCGTAATCTTCTTAGTCATGAAATCCTAACCTCTTGAAATAGAAAGACTTCCTGTCATTCATATTGTAAATTTCAATTATCTTTTGCGCTATTATGACTAAAAACCTGATGGTTCTCAAGGTGTTTAACTGCAGATTGCAATGCATTCATATGCGCTTGAATACCTACCTCTCGCACCTGTTCATCCGGCTCGCTTTGGGTTATTTGTTCAACCTCCCGCAACAGCGTGACCCAGACCTGCAACTGAAACACCATGCAATTGCCTTTCATGTAGTGTGCCAAGGCCTTAATTTCATGCCACTGATGCGTTTTCAGCGCCTGTTCCAGCTGCACCAGATTCTGTTTAAACTCTTCTAAAAAAGGCGAAAACAAATTCTGAAAATGCGCCGGGATATGTTGCAGGTCCTCCACCAGCCTCGCGACCTGTTCAGTTTTATTGTCCTGCTCATCGACAAGCAAAGGCAAAACAACTTCATCCAGACCGCCCTCCTCACTCCGTACCGCAGCAGCAGAACACTGGGTGGAATCCAACAACTCCAATACCTGCTCCTTGCTGATAGGTTTGACCAACCAGCGTGAAAACCCGAGGGATGCCAACGTTTTGCCTTCTGGAATCAACTCTTCGCCGCCGCCGGCGGTCACGGCAAAAACCGCTTTCAATTGTGCCGCCGCTCCACGGTGTTCAAGCGCCTGAATCAACTCCATCACCTTGAAACCGTCCATAATGGGCATCTGAATATCCAGGAATACATATTCAAACTGATGCTGTTGGAAAGTGTGCCAGGCTTCTTGACCATCATGTGCCTCATGCACATCACACTCCAGCTCCCTCAAATAGCCGGTTAATACCATTCGGTTAATTTTGGAATCATCGACCACTAAAACCTTGGCATGCCGGTAATGCTGGGGCTCCACCTCAACCGAATGCGCAGTCGGCGATTCGATTTTGCCGTGACCGTTTTCTTCCGTCGCCGGCAAGCGCAGCGAAAAGCTGAACGACGTACCCACCCCAACCGTTGAAGTCACGGCGATCTCCCCGCCCATCAGATCGATAAGGTGTTTGACCACCGACAACCCCAATCCGGAGCCCATAGTGCGGGTAGCCCCTTCGGTTTTAAACTGGGTAAAGGGGTCAAATATCTGCTTCAGCTTATCCTCTTCAATTCCTTCGCCCGAGTCGGTCACTACAAAAGAGAAATCGTCCTGCTCGAGCTGACGCACCTCTACCGACACCCCGCCCATCGGCGTGAACTTAATGCCGTTGACAATCAGGTTGATCAAAATCTGCGACAATCTGACGCTGTCGCCAAACACCCAGTCCTGTTCACCGCGATAGACCAGTGATACAAACACACCCTTATCCGTGGCAATCGATTTCGTTAGCTGTTTGACATAATCAAATAGCTGCTTGAGCGAGAAGCGCCGTGGGTGCAAGGTAACGGATTCATATTCGGTTTGCGAGTAAGTCAAAATATCGTTGACCAGAAAGATCATCTGCTCGGCGGTCAGATTAATGACCTTTAAGCGTTCAAGCAAATACACATCGTTAGTGTACAGGGCTTTCAACTGCCCCACCATGCTGTTAATGCCCAATAATGGCGAACGCAGCTCATGACTCAACAGCGCCAAAAAACGGGACTGTTTACGGTAGGACTCCTGAATGATACGGTTCTGCTCCTCCAGCAGCGCCTGCCGTTCATACAGCTGCGTCAACGACAAGCGTCCTTGCGCATCGACAATCTCTCTTTCCAACTGCACCATCTCGGTGACATCGACACATTCCGCAAACACCACTCCTTGACCGTCCTGCTCAAAGAACTTCAACCGATGCTGAAAGGAGAGTTTTCCCTGATTCGTATCGTAAGCACAGACAAAACGAACATCCTTGCGCGGATTTTCAACAATCTCCCGAACCTTCAAATGCAGTAATGGGGTTTCCCCGTTACTGGTTAAATCGTCGATACGGCACAAAGCCTGGTCGAAAAGCGACTGCAGCGCCGGCGAAGACTGCAAGATCATCTCGGGCTTTTCAGATGCGCAGCTCCACCAAAGTGTTTCAGCCATGACCCATTGTTCAAAAGTTTGTTTTTCCATTACACTCAATCCGACCTTGAAGCATTCCATTCGTTTCTTCACATCATAGCGCAAACCATTTCAACAAAAGACGCTTATAAACGGTTAAACCCCATAAATGGCATTTTTGCGATTAAGTCGCCACATTGACACTACAATCGACTAAAATGACATTTTTTAAGTCAACGCCCTCTGCGCAAAGGCGGCCACAAAAAATGCCTGCCGGAGGATGACTTATTTTAGCCAATCAACCATTTACAAAACCATTGCAACCATGTCAGACACGCAATTCCGAATCGAAAAAGACAGCATGGGAACGCTGGAAGTTCCTAAAAACGCCCTATACGGCGCTCAGACCCAAAGAGCGATCAATAACTTTCCTATCAGCGGCACGCCGATGCCGAGCAACTTTATCAAGGCGCTATGCTATGTGAAGTTCGCTTGTTCCGACAGTAACCGCGAACTAGGATTGATGAGCGAAGAAAAAGCCCATGCTATCCAGACGGCGGCCGATGTGATTATCAAAGGTCAGTATCTTGATCAATTCCCGATTGATGTCTTCCAGACCGGTTCCGGCACCAGCACCAATATGAACGCCAATGAAGTCATTGCAACCCTCGCCAAAACCCTGACCGGTGTTGACGTTCACCCTAACGATGACGTTAATATGAGCCAAAGCTCGAATGACGTGATTCCAACCACGATTCACGTGGCGGCCGCGATTGCATTGGAAGAAGAACTGTTGCCGGCACTGCGCCATCTGGCAGAGACGATTGAAGACAAAGAAAAAGAAGTGGCCGATGTCGTCAAAACCGGACGCACCCATTTAATGGATGCCACCCCGGTGAAGATGAGCCAGGAGCTGTCGGGTTGGCGCGCGCAAATTACCGACAACATCGCCCGCCTGCAAGACACCCAGAAACGCCTGCACAAAATCCCGCAAGGCGGCACGGCCGTAGGTACCGGCATCAACGCCGAACCCGAATTCGGGCGTTTGGTGGCGGCCAACCTATCAACCATCACCGCCATTCCGTTTGAACAGATGGAAAACCTCTATGTCGGCCTGAGCAGTCAGGATACCGCGGTGGAGTTGAGCGGACAGCTGAATGTCTTGGCCACCAGCCTGATGAAAATCGCCAACGACTTGCGTTGGATGAACTCAGGCCCATTGGCCGGTCTGGGGGAAATCCAACTGCCTGCCCTGCAACCCGGCAGCTCGATTATGCCCGGAAAGGTCAACCCGGTGGTTCCCGAAGCGGTCTGCATGGTCGCCGCGCAGATCATGGGCAACCACACCGCCATTACCGTAGGCGGCCAGTCCGGCAACTTCCAGTTGAACGTGGCTTTGCCGATGATTGCGTTCAATTTGTTGCAAAGCATTCATATCGCGGCCACCGCCGTGATGCAGCTGGCCGATATGGCGATCAAAGGCTTTACCGTAAACACGGCCAACCTGCAGAAAGCACTCGACGTCAACCCGATTCTGGTCACCGCACTGAACACCGTGGTAGGCTATGAAAAAGGCGCAGCCATCGCCAAGGAAGCCTACCGTAGCGGACGCCCGGTACTTGAAGTATCGCTTCAAATGACCGATCTGGACGAAGCAACCCTGAAAAAATACCTGAACCCGGCTTTATTAACACAGGGTGGCAACCCTACCGTTTAACTATTTTTTACGCAAATGAAAAGAAGGAGCCAAACATGGCAGTCATCAATTTAACGGCGGCAGAATTTGAAAAAACCATTACCGACAACGAAATCGTCATTTTCGATTTCTGGGCGGAGTGGTGCGGACCTTGCAAACAATTCGGTCCGGTTTTTGAAGCCGTTTCCGACAAATATCCTGAAATCGTTTTCGCCAAGGTCAATGTCGAAGAAGAACAGGAGTTAGCCGGCATGTTCCAGGTTCGTTCGATTCCAACCCTGGTCTTTATGCGTGAAAAAATCGTGGTGTTCTCCAACCCGGGCGCCATTCCGGGCAATGCGCTGGAAGAAGGCATCAAACAATTGCTGGCACTGGATATGGAAAAAGTCCACCAAGACCTGGCCGAAGCACAACAGCAATAATTGCGCTGTTTTGGCTGTTTAAAAAACCCAACAGGCCGGGTAGGTTCGCTTACCCGGCCTGTTGCGTTTATTGAAATCGTTTTTGAGCGCTACACATACAACTCAATCGGCGGCTCCTGCGACAAACGCCGCACCAAATCCGCCAGGGTGACAATCCCCACCAACTGCCCCTGCTGATCCATAATCGGCAAGGCACCGATATGGTACTGCGTCAACGCCGTGGCAATCTGGCGGATTTCCGTTTCCAGGGTCGCGGTTACAACCTGCGGCTGCATAATCTCCGCCACTCTCAAATTTTGCGCAATTTCTGCCTCCCCGCCGGGAGCCACAATAATTTTTTTGAGCACATCCGACTTGGAGCAAATCCCCAGCAAACGCCCCTCTGTGACCACGGGAAGATAATAGATCTCATGGCGTTGCAACATCGCCCAAGCCTCATCCAGCAACGCATCCGGTTCGACGGTATGTACCGGCGACGACATGATCTCAGCCACCTTAACCGCAACATGGCGTTCCTGCTGGCCTTGTTGCGTCTGCCGATAGTGCTTCAATGCCTGCCCCGCCTGAAAACGCGGGTTGGAATGGTCGGGCTCCATATTCATGTCTTCCAACCCCGTTTTAGAGGTTTCCGCTACGCGGGTAGCCGGGTCCACCTTTAACACCGGCAGATTATGTGCAGCACCAATAAAACTCTGCCCCTCCGGGCTATAGACCACAAACATTTCCAACCTCGATTTCACTGTTTAGAGTGCGCTAAGCGTTAAAGCAAAAACTTACTTTATAATTCAGATTAACGGCTATTGATTGATATTTATGAGTCCAAAATGTAAAGGAAAACGCCCAACCAACCTATACCCCACCATTCTAGTATGGAATGATTCAAGCAAATACACTATACTCTTCTGCCTAACCACAAATCCATTTCAAAATTCAGAGGATAAAACATGTCAGTACTCGTTACTAAGTCAGCACCGGATTTTACTGCTGCAGCCGTACTTGCCGACGGCTCAATCGTTGACAACTTCAACCTGAAAAACCACATTGCCGGCAAATATGCCGTTGTTTTCTTCTATCCGCTGGACTTTACATTTGTCTGTCCGTCCGAAATTCTGGCTTTCGACCACCGTGTTGAAAAGTTCAAGGCACTGAATACCGAAGTGATCGGCATCTCCATCGATTCGCAATTCACTCACAACGCATGGCGTAACACGCCTGTGAACCAAGGCGGCTTGGGCGCGGTTAAATTCCCACTGGTCGCTGACGTGGGCGGCTCCATTATGGATGCCTACGGCGTTCGTCACCCTGCCAACGTCGCATTGCGTGCCGCGTTTTTGATTGACCAAAATGGTGTGGTTCGCCATCAAATCGTTAACGACCTGCCGCTTGGCCGTAACGTCGATGAAATGGTGCGCATGGTTGAAGCGCTGCAGTTCCACGAAGAAGTCGGTGAAGTCTGCCCGGCCGGCTGGAACAAAGGCGACGCAGGGATGAAAGGCTCTCCGGAAGGCGTGGCTGACTACCTGAGCAAACACGCTGACGAACTGTAAAATCGTTTCAAGAAACTGAGAGCTTTGCACGAGTGGGGCGCGAAATAAAAATGAGGAAAAAATTGGCTGGTTGAGGCGGAAAACGCAGCTAATAGCTCGCTATTAGCAAGTT
>JACXUQ010000363.1 GCA_014763835.1 Thiotrichales bacterium | reverse complement strand
CTTGGGTTGCCCATAAAGGATAAAAGAGTATGTCTGACACGCTGTTTTTAGAAAAACGCCTGCACTCGCGGGATATTTCCAGCCAAAGCGCGATGGTGCAATCGCTGGATTCAGAGGGCAATGTTCTTGCCGTCAGCCCGAAGTGGCTTGAGGTGAGCGGCTATGCTGAAGACGAGGTGATCGGACACTTTTTTGGCGACTTTCTGGCGGCGGAATCCTTGCCGCAGGTGGAACGCAATTTCCCCCACCTGAAAGATTGCGGTTTTGTGGACAATGTACCGTTGGTCATCAAGAAGAAAGACGGCACCCTGTTTGAAGCGGTGCTGAACGGCACCTCGATTTATGACGAACACGGCCGCTTTCAAAGAACCTTTTGCGAGCTGCGCACGCTCGAATATTACATGCACTCTTATGAGGAGACAGAGGCGCTGCTGGCTAAAGAGCGTTTCTTAAGCACCTTGAACAATGTACGCGCCAATATTTCACGTTTGTTGATCGAGCCGTGCGGCGAAGCGTGCTTTTTGCAAAAAGCTGCGCAGATGCTGGAGGAACCGCCTGAGGTGCTTTCGGTGGTATTGCGGCGCGGAATTCCTTGTGATGCGGATACGGACTATCCGATTGAGATGCAGCATCAAGAAGATGGGCTGTCTTCAGAGCCGAAGGCGCAAACCTATCACCTGACCGTATGGCTGCATGACCCGTTAGACCATCACGAATGCCACGCCTTTGATATGGCGCTGTGCATTCGTCGCGAAATGCTGGTGTTGTGGGAAAAGGGGTTGCATGATCTGTTTGTGCTGATTCACGCCGGTTTGCGACATTTGCTGCAAAGTGAGCGCCTGCACCGCACACAAAATCAATTGGCCTCTTTGGCAAATAATGTCAATGCCATCGGTTTCGAATGGGACAAGAAGCGCCAGGGATTCGCTTTTGTTTCGCCACGTTCCAAGATGCTGCTGGGGTATGAGCCGGAGCAGTGGCAGAATCTCGACGGTTGGCTGCAATGGGTGCATCCTGAAGACCGCGAGGCGGTTGCCTGTATTTTTGAGGAGGATGACGTCGTGCATTGTCCGGAAAAAATGGAGTTCCGTCTGCGTACGGCATCGGGCGTGTATCTGTGGGTGTTGTGCCATATCGGCTATGAAACATCCGAACAGCGGATTGAGAAAGTGCAGGGCGTGCTGATCGACATTACCGAGCAGAAACAGATTCAATGCTCACTGGAAGAGGCCATTCAGCGGGCACGGGAATTGACCGAGGCGCAGCACTCCTTACTGACGCTGTTTGACCGCGGGGATATTGTCCTCTTTAAATGGAAAAACAACCTCAAGTGGGGAGTGGATTATGTTTCTGCCAGTATTGAGCGTTTGCTTGGGTATGCGGTAGACGCCTTTACCGAGCATGGCGTAACCTATGCCTCTCTGGTGCATCCGGACGATTTGCTGCGTGTCGGTTCGGAAGTGCAAGAGGCGATCGAAATGCGCCAGAGTTTCTTCAAACACCATCCCTATCGGCTGTTGACCCGTGACAATCAGGTCAAATGGGTGGCGGATACGACCTATGTGATTCGCAATGAGCACAACGAGATCACCCATTTTCTGGGGTATGTCTATGATGTGACGTTCGAGCAGGAAGCGCAGCAGCGTCTGCAGAATATGATTGATCTGCAGGATAACATTGTGATTGTGACCGACGGTCATCAGATCCGCTATGCCAATCAGCAGTTCAACCGCTTTTTTGGGGTGGCCGGTTTGCCGGC
>JACXUQ010000362.1 GCA_014763835.1 Thiotrichales bacterium | reverse complement strand
GATTCGAATACGCTCACTATCGGTGGTGTCGAAATGCAGCTCAACTACTACGGGGATGCCCACTTTCCCGGGGATTCGGTACTTTGGCTTCCCAAACAGAAAGTCTTGTTTACCGGTGACATTGTTTATCTAGACCGACTGTTGGGTGTACATCCTTGGTCTGATCCAGTGGCTTGGAATCAAGCTTATCAGACGATGCGAAAACTTCCGGCAGAATTTATTGTACCGGGGCATGGCAAAGTTTCAAACTGGCCGCAAGCCGATGCGGAAACCGGTAACTATCTCAAAAAACTGGTTGAAACTATGACGACCGAAGCCGAAGCTTTTTCGGGCGTTGATAGCGCCGTTCAAAATCATTCCGATTGGCAGGAGTTTAAGCATCTTGAGCACTACGACTCTTGGCATAAACAGAATGTAAGTCGCACTTATCTTAAGCTTGAGGCGGGTCTGTAACAGGCAAACATTTAATTTTCATCAGCTTGTCACTTGGTTGTCATTTTAGTCGGGTGTAATAGCCGCCGTTCAAATTGAGAAAAAGGAAACAGTCATGACGGTAAAAGTAGCCATTAACGGATTCGGTCGCATGGGGCGCTTGGCGTTGCGTGTGGCTTATGATTGGCCGGAAGTGGAGTTTGTGCATATCAATGAAATCGCCACCGATGCTTACGGTTCGGCGCATCTGCTGAATTTTGATTCGGCGCACGGCCGATGGCACCATGAGGCGCATGAAGATGCCGATCAGATTATTATCGGCGACCATGCCATCAGTTATTCGCAGAACAAAGATATCGCCGCGACCGACTGGGCGGCGCTGGGGGTGGATGTGGTGCTGGAATGCACCGGCAAATTCCGCACACGCGAGAGCCTGCAGCCTTATCTGGAGCAGGGTGTTGCCCAGGTGATTGTGGCCGCGCCGATGAAAGAGGGCATCAAAAATATCGTGATGGGCGTGAATGACGGCATTTTTGTGGCCGGCGAAGACCCGATTATCACCGCCGCCTCTTGCACCACCAACTGTATTGCGCCGGTGATTAAGGTGCTGCACGAGCAGATTGGCATTAAGCACGGCATGATTACCACTATGCACAACCTGACCAATACGCAGAAGGTGGTGGATCACGGTCATAAAGATCTGCGCCGCGCGCGGGCCAGTTTTGAATCGCTCATTCCGACCACCACCGGTTCGGCCACGGCAATCGGCACGATTTTTCCGGAGTTGCAGGGCAAGTTGAACGGTCTGGCGGTGCGTGTGCCGTTTATGAATGCCTCCTTGACCGATCTGGTGATGGAGATGCAACGCGAAGTAACGGTAGAAGAGGTCAATGCTCTGTTCAAGACGGCGTCTGAAACCTACTTGAAAGACATTCTGGGGTACGAAGAGCGTCCGTTGGTCTCCGCCGATTACGAAGGTGAACTGTGTTCATCGGTGATTGATGCGCCCTCCACGATGGTGGTCAACGGTACGCAGCTGAAAGTGCTGGCGTGGTATGACAACGAAATCGGTTACGTGGCGCGCATGATGGAACTGGCGGTGAAGACCGGCTTAGCCAATCAAGGATTGTAAGTTTTAACCACGAAGAGCACGAAGCACGCGAAGTCTGCTTTTTAAGACTCAGAACTGCGCATTCATCAGCCTCTGACGGCCTATTGACAGGAGACCTTTTCTGTTATTGTCGCCTTTGTGCTCTTCGCGTCCTTCGTGGTTTACTCATAAAGATTGAACGGATATGAGTCCAATAAAACAATACGCGATTGTCACCGC
>JACXUQ010000361.1 GCA_014763835.1 Thiotrichales bacterium | reverse complement strand
AGCCGCATTGCAGAAACCTTGGCGGGCTACCAACTGGACGAACTGCGCCATCAACTCGCCGGCACTTTGAGCGGCGGCCAAAAGCAGCGGCTGGCCTTGGCGGCTGCCACCTTGCACCAGCCACAGCTGCTGTTTCTGGACGAACCCACCAGCGGCGTCGACCCGCAAAGCCGCCGCGATTTCTGGGAAGCCCTGTTCAATCTCGTCGACGACGGCGTCACCGTGTTGCTCTCCACCCACTATATGGACGAAGCGGAACGCTGCCACCAACTGGCCATTCTTGATCACGGCCGTAAAGCCGCCGAAGGGGTTCCCGCCGAGATGATTGCCCATCTCGATGCGTGGGTCGTCAAAATCGACAACGGCTCCATCCCGACGCTGAAACAGCATTTGGCGCAAGCCGACGAGGTCATCAGCCTGTCACAGATGGGCGGCCAGTTGCGCCTGCTGGTCAAAAAAAACGTTGCCGATCCTGTGGCCTATGTGCAACAGCAATTAGCCGGCCTGTCGGGAATCGACATGACGAAGCACACCACCACTCTCACAGATCCAACCCTGGAGGACGTGTTTGTGGTGGCCACCCAAAAACCGCGCAAAACGGACGCACCCAAATGATGTCGCTGCGCCGCTTACTCGCCGTTTTCCGCAAGGAGGTCTGGCAACTCAAGCGTGACCGGCTCACCATCGCCATGATCTTCGGCATCCCGATTATCCAGATTCTGCTGTTCGGCTATGCCATCAACACCGACATCCGCGCCATTCCCGCGGTCGCGCTCAACCAATCACAGAGCCAGCTCTCCCGCGACCTGCTCTCTGATCTGCAGGCATCGCAAGTCATTCACCTGCAAGGTAACGTCCGCCATATCGAGGAGATTGAAACGCTTCTAAGACAAGGCAAAATCAGTATCGGCATTGTCATTCCGCCGGACTTTGAGCACCGCTTGCAAAGCAGTTCACGCCCGGCGGCACAACTGCTGGTGGACGGCAGCGATCCGATTATTCTCGGTGCGGCCAAACAGCTCACCGCCATACCTTTCCATCTTACCAGCCAAAGCGTACCGCCGAAAAACACCCTATTTGAAGTGCGTCATTTCTACAATCCCGAAAAACGCTCCGCCATGAATACCATTCCAGGGTTAATCGGCGTGATTCTGACCATGACGATGGTGATTTTCACCGCCATCTCGCTGGTGCGTGAGCGCGAACGCGGCAATCTGGAATTGCTCATCAACACCCCCATCACCTCCAACGAACTAATGCTTGGCAAAATGCTGCCCTATATCGCCATCGGATTCTTCCAGGTGACGTTGATTATGCTGCTCGGTTTGGTGATTTTTGATGTGCCGGTGCGCGGCCAGCTGATTGATGTCTATATTGCTGCGCTGGTGTTTATCGCCGCCAATCTGACGCTCGGTTTGCTGTTCTCAACCCTCGCCAAAAGCCAGCTGCAAGCGTTGCAGATGACGATTTTCATTATGCTGCCATCGATTCTATTGTCGGGCTTTATGTTCCCGTTTGAGGGCATGCCCGAGGCAGTACAATGGATTGCCGAAATCCTGCCGCTCACCCATTTTGAACGCCTGATACGCGGCATCATCCTGCGCGGCGCGGATTTAAGCGAACTGTGGACGGAACTGCTGGCGTTGTTAGTCTTTGCGGCCATCACCATGTTGCTGGCGCTGAAGCGTTTCCATAAACGCCTTGATTGACCTGGCTCAACAAGCCTGACGAAAAAACAGATTGGCAAACCATTATGACTATAATGA
>JACXUQ010000360.1 GCA_014763835.1 Thiotrichales bacterium | reverse complement strand
GAAAAACTTGCTAATAGCCAGCTATTAGCTGCGTTTTCCGCCTCAATCAGGCCATTTTTTCCTCATTTTTCTTTCGCGCCCCACCCGTGCAAAGCTCTCCTAGAAACGTTCTTCGTACCTTCGTGGTCCAAAAAATCAATCATAAAATGCCCATAGCCAAACAGTTCAGCTATGGTCACGCTGGGCTTTTTCTTCTTCGCGGAATTTTTTACGCCATTTTTTGCTGCGGCGTGCGTTCCAGGCCTTGATCGCGTGATGACGCCACAGCAGGTTGATAATCACATAACTGATCAAGCCCAGCGCTAGACCGACTACCGCACTGCCGAGGAAAAGCGGCATCCACAGATCGTCCAGCGTGTGAATCATCCACTCCCAGCTTAACTCGAAATGCCAATCTTCGGCGGCTTGTTGTCCTAAAATGTACGTACCGACTACATAGTTGAAGTAGAAAATCGGCGGCATGGTCAGCGGATTGCTGATCCAAACCAGCGCGACGCTCAGCGGCAGATTGGCGCGGAAGATAATGGCAAATACCGCTGCAACCAGCATCTGCGACGGAATCGGGATGGCCATCCAGAACATGCCGATCATAAAGGCGCGCGATACCGAGCGGCGGTGCAGATGCCAGATACTGGGATTTTGCAGCCACTTTCCAAGGATGCCCAAGCCTTTGGCATTTCTGATTTTGTCGGGCGAGGGCAGATAACGTTTAATGAGCTTTTTAGGCATGTTTGTCAGTTTCGTAATCGCGTTGCTATTGGCAATACTGGGTTTCTACCATGCCCCGCAAAACTGGGGGTTATGGCCGGCCCTGGCCGCTTTGCTGCCGGGATTGATTCTGTGCATTCTAATATTGCGTTATGGCGGGCGGAGCAAATCATGGCTGATGGCCCGGGTCGGCAATATCGTAGCGGGGTTTATTATAGGTTGGAGCCTGGCGTTTGGGCACGCTTTTTTTGACCCGGCACTCCAAGAAAATCTTTATGACCGCCCCTTACTGATAGAGGGTAGCGTGGTCGAACTGCCGCAAATCCAATTGCTTAACGGTCAACAGCGTATTCAGTTGCGTTTGTTGATTGACAGTATGCAGCGGGTCAACGCCGAAAATCCGCCGCAAAAAACTCAACAGGCCGGGTCGCTCACGTCAATCAAGCCGCTGTTGCAGTTGAGTTGGTATCGTCCGCTGCAGAGTCCGCAGCCCATTCCTAAACCGGGCGAGCGTTGGGCGTTTGCGGTGAAATTGAGCGCCAATCACGCCAGTATGAATCTGGGCGGGTTCGATTATGAAAGCTGGCTGTTCCAAAACCATCTGGCCGCCAAAGGGTATGTATTAGAAAAGGCACCCTGGGCTGAGCACAATCGACTGGTGCATGCCAATAACACCGATCCGCTGCGTTTTAGGTTTGCGCAATCGCTGAATCAGGTGTTTGCCAACTTGGAGTTGCAGGGCCTTTACGCCGCCTTGACCTATGGTGATAAACACGCCATAAGTGATGCCCAATGGACGGTTTTGCAGCAGACCG
Organism: Thiotrichales bacterium; assembly: GCA_014763835.1. Lineage (GTDB taxonomy): Bacteria > Pseudomonadota > Gammaproteobacteria > Thiomicrospirales > Thiomicrospiraceae > Thiomicrorhabdus. The sequence continues at coordinate 243 of JACXUQ010000360.1, read as the reverse complement.
GTACGATTCATCTGATGGCAATCTCCGGCTTGCATATGGGGATTGCCGCTTTATTGGGCATCCTGTTTTTCAAAGGCTTATGGTGGCTGGGCTTGTATCGCTGCGAGCGCCTGAGTTTGCCGCAGCTGAGTGCGTTCGGCGCGATTTTATTCGCCACCTTTTACCTGATTCTTTCCGGTGCAGCCATCCCCGCACAGCGCGCCTATCTGATGGTGGTGGCCATCGGACTGATGTGGTTTCTCA
>JACXUQ010000359.1 GCA_014763835.1 Thiotrichales bacterium | reverse complement strand
ACTATGCGGAGATGGCAACTAATCCTGCCTACCATCACCACCCCGGCCTGGTGGAAATCCGCTGGTTGATTGAGGAGCTGCGTATTTCGCTGTTTGCCCAACCGCTCAAAACTCTGCAGCCGGTTTCCTTGCAACGCCTGCAAAAACAGCTCAAATCCTTGTAAGGTATTGAGCGTATGTTATTGACTGAATTGCCGATTTCACCTTTAATTCCGCAAATTGTTGAGGCCGTTGCCGATCATTCCAATGTGGTGTTGCAGGCCGAGCCGGGGGCGGGTAAATCCACGGCCGTGCCTTTGGCGCTGCTGTTGTCCGATTGGTTTGCTGCGCCCGAAAATGCCGGCAAAAAAATCGTCATGCTCGAACCGCGCCGTTTGGCGGTGCGTAGTCTCGCGACTTATCTGGCCAAGCAGTTGGGCGAGTCGGTTGGCGAACGCGTCGGTTATCAGGTGCGTAACGAACGCAAGGTGTCTGCTAAAACGCGCCTGGAAATCGTGACCGAGGGGATTCTCACACGCCGTCTGCAAGCCGACCCCGAATTGTCCGATACCGCACTGGTGATTTTTGACGAGTTCCACGAGCGCGCTTTGCAGGCAGATTTGGGATTGGCGTTATGTTTGGATAGTCAGGCGGCTCTGCGTGACGACCTTAAGCTGTTGGTGATGTCGGCCACCATCGACACCGAGGCAGTCAGTCACTTTTTGAATAATGCGCCGGTGTTGTCGTCAGTGGGTCGCAGCTTTCCGGTAGAAACGTTTTACGCCGCTGAACCGTTAAATACCACGGCGCATTTTAAATTCGACCTGTTGCCCAAGCTCACGCGGACCATCCGCAATGCCTTTGCGAATACCCGAAGCGATATGCTGGTGTTTCTGCCCGGGCAGCGCGAGATTTTGCAGACTCAGGAAGCGCTCTGTGACTGGAGTGCGGCGAATGGCATCCTGGTGATGCCTTTATTCGGCGGTTTAAAGCCGCAAGAGCAGGATGCGGCGATTTTGCCGGATGCGCAGGGACGTCGCAAAATCGTGCTGACCACCAATATCGCCGAAACCAGTTTGACGATCGAAGGCATCGACTGCGTGGTGGATAGCGGCTTGAGCCGCAAGGCGTTGTTTGATGTGAATAGCGGCATGACGCGATTGGAAACGGTGCGCATTTCCGCCGCCTCGGCCGAGCAGCGTAAGGGACGCGGCGGACGCGTGCAGGCCGGACAGTGTTACCGTTTGTGGAGCGAGATGCAGCAGGGGCAGTTGCAGCCGTTTGACCCGGAAGAGATTCGCATTGCCGATCTTTCCGGGCTGTGTCTTGAATTGGCGCTGTGGGGCGTGCAAAACCCGGCAGATTTACGTTGGCTGACGCCGCCTCCGGTTGCCCATATTGAACAGGCGCGTAGCTTGTTGCAAAGTTTGGCACTACTGGATGAGAAGGGGCGTTTAACGCCTCTGGGGCAGAAGGCCGTGGCCTTTGGCAGCGAACCGCGGCTGGCACGGTTGTTACTGGCGGCGGAGGGGGCAGATGAGGCGTTGAAAGCCATGGCGTGTGATGTCGCCGCCGTGTTAAGCGAGCGCGAACTGCTGCGTCAGGAACGGGTGCAGGAAGTCGGTGCCGACCTGATCGCACGCTTATTGGCCTTGCAGACCTTTCGCCAGAACCGCAAACAGGGACAACAGCAAGGGGTGATTCCGTCGGTGGCGGAACAGGTTTTGATCAATAGCCGCAACTGGCAACAAAGGTTGCATAAAGGCAAAACCACCCGGCCTGTTGAGTTCTCGCT
>JACXUQ010000358.1 GCA_014763835.1 Thiotrichales bacterium | reverse complement strand
TGACCCCAGTTATTAAAAAGAGAACATACCAATCACATGCATTCGGGCAGCAAAAAGCGCCTCAAGAAAACTTGGGCGCTTTTTTATTTGGCAGGTGAAATCGATATATTAGTCGTCCAAATTCCCGCACTTCAAGTTGCCCGGAACCGAAATGTCGATGCGTTTCGGGTTGGGCAGGTTGAGGTTGTCCATAATGGTACAGAAGTCCTGGTAAGGTTTGTTTTTACCAACGCGGGTATTGAATTGTTTTTCTTCACCGATGGTGGTCTGGGTAAAGCCTTTGTAGTCGTGGGCCGGGAACACCATCGTGTCTTCCGGCAGGCTGAACAGTTTGTTGGTCAGTGAATCGTACATGCTTTCGTTGCTACCCAGTTGGAAGTCGGTACGGCCGCAATCACGCACCAGCAGGGTGTCGCCGGTAAAGGCCGCGCCGTCAATCAGGTAGGTGATGTCGGTATTGGTGTGACCTGGCGTGTGCAATACACGGATTTCTTGTTCGCCCAATTTGAACACATCGCCTTCCACCGCCAGAATATCCGCGCACTCGGAATTGGAGTTTTTGTGAACCACAATTTGCGCGCCGGTGCGTTTGCGCAGCGGGCCGGCAGCGGTGATGTGGTCGGCGTGGATATGGGTTTCCAGCAGGTATTTAACGTTCAGCCCCAGTTCTTCAATATGCTGCATATCGCGCTCGACCTGTTCCAGCACCGTGTCGATAATGGCGGCTTCTTTGGTGGCTTCATCCCACAGCAGGTAGGTGTAAGTCCAGGTGTCATAATCAAATAGTTGACGAATTTTCATAAGCAAAGACCTTTGGCTTTGTTTGTTATAATAGGCAGGCTTTATGCTTTATAAACTTAATTTATAGATACATAAGAAAAATCTAATATTTGCCATTATCCATTTTTGAAAGTTCACGTCAAGGTGTAATCGTTGCTGCAGTTTCCCCAAAATTCCAAAGGCTTGGATGCGCTATTAAAGCAGTGTCTCATTAAAGATCGTCATGCGTTGAGGGTTGGTTATCAGCGTCTGCCGGCTTTAAGTCATACCGAGAAAAATGCGGAAAATACCGCCGAAAAAACTCAACAGGCCGGGTTGGCAGCGCAACAGGCGTGGTTGCAGCGTGTTGAGGATTCGATTGAGCATGCCCGCGCAAACCAGGCTGCTGTGCCGGTGAGTATTCATTACGACGCGGCGCTGCCGGTGGCGGCCAAAAAGGACGAACTGCTGGAACTGATCAAACACCATCAGGTGGTGGTGATTGCCGGGGAGACCGGTTCGGGCAAGACCACGCAGATTCCCAAAATCTGTCTGGAGGCCGGGCAGGGCGTGTTCGGCCGTATCGGTTGTACCCAGCCGCGACGACTGGCCGCCAGAAGCGTGGCCGAGCGTTTGGCGGAAGAGCTCGGTTCTTCGCTCGGGCAGTTGGTGGGTTATCAGGTGCGCTTTCAGGATCAGGTACACGATCAAAGCCTGATCAAGGTCATGACCGACGGGATTCTGCTGGCCGAGGTGCAGAACGACCGTTTTCTGAATCAGTACGACACCATCATTATCGACGAGGCGCACGAGCGCAGCATCAATATCGATTTTCTGCTCGGCATTCTCAAACAGTTGCTGCCGAAGCGTCCCGATCTGAAAGTCATTATTACTTCGGCGACCATCGATACGCAGCGTTTTGCCGACCATTTCGCCGTTAACGGCGTGCGCCCGCCGATTGTGGAAGTGTCGGGGCGCACTTATCCGGTGGAAGTGCGTTATCGTCCGCTGGTGAC
>JACXUQ010000357.1 GCA_014763835.1 Thiotrichales bacterium | reverse complement strand
TTGAAAAAAATCGCGCTTCAGGCTGCGGCAGCTGTTGTACTGGTAACCCTTCTTGCTGTTTGGCAAATTCAGCAGTTTTTAACGTCTCCGATCGGACAAGGCAAGGGCCCGCTGGTTGTTGAGATTCAAGCGGGTTCAAGCGCGGCCAAGGTGGCGCAACAATTGCACGCCGCCGGCCTGCTGGATGCGCCCAAGTCTTATGTTTGGTATTTGCGTTATCAGGGCTTGCACGGCCAGTTGAAAACGGGCGAATTGTTGATTGATCCGCAATGGACGGTTGCCGAACTGACCGAGGCGTTGTTGAAAGGGGAAACGGTTAAATACCCGGCGACGATTGTCGCAGGTCATGCGTTTTCCCAGCTGCTATCGCAGTTGCAGGCGTTGCCCAAAATAAAATCGGTACTGTCTTTACAGAAGTTGGAGGAGATTTACGCCAAGTTGAATTTGCCCCAACCTCAACAGCAGGCTTACCCTTTTGCCGGATTGGAAGGTTGGTTTTTACCGGAAACCTATCTCTATCAGGCGGGGGATAGCGATTTGGATGTGTTGAAACGCGCCTTGTCGGCCATGCAGAAGGAATTGGAACAGGCTTGGGCAGAACGGGCAGCAGGGCTTCCCTATAAAACAGCGTATGATGCGCTGATTATGGCCTCTTTAGTGGAGAAGGAAACCGGCGTGGCGGCGGAGCGTCCCTTGATTGCCGGCGTGTTTATCAATCGTTTACAGAAAGGGATGCGTTTGCAAACCGATCCGGCGGTGATTTACGGTATCGGTTCGGGTTACGATGGCAATATCCGCAAACGTGATCTGCTGAAGACCACGCCTTACAACACCTACCGCGTGAGTGGTTTGCCGCCGACGCCGATTGCGATGCCCAGCCGCGAAGCATTATTGGCGGCGCTGCATCCGCAGAATACCAAGGCGTTGTATTTTGTGGCCACGGGTAACGGCGAGCATGTCTTTTCGGAAACATTGGAAGCGCATAACCGTGCGGTGCGTCAATATCAGCTCAAAAGATAGTGCGAACGTATTTCAGAAAATAGAATTAAAAAACCCAACAGGCCGGGTCTCCGGCAGGCAACGGATGGAACGGATTTATGCAAGGCAAATTCATTACGCTTGAAGGCACCGAAGGGGCTGGAAAATCGACCAATCTGGCGTTTATTGAAGCTTGGTTGAAAGAGCGCGGCGTGGATGTCGTGGTGACGCGTGAACCTGGCGGGACTGCCATCGGCGAGAAGATTCGCGGTTTGTTGCTGGATAAAAGCCATCGTGAGATGCATGCCGATACCGAATTGCTACTGATGTTTGCCGCGCGCGCCCAGCATATTCAGGAGAAAATCCTGCCAGCCTTGGCAGAAGGAAAATGGGTGGTGTCCGACCGTTTTACCGATGCCTCTTATGCCTATCAGGGCGCGGCGCGCGGCATGGGTTTTGAGCGTATCGCCCCGATTGAAGCGTGGGTACAGCAAGGGTTTCAGCCGCATAAAACGTTTATCTTTGACCTGCCTATCGACATCGGTATGGCGCGCGTGGCTTCGCGCGGCGGGCAGACCGACCGCTTTGAGCAGGAGCGTCACGATTTCTTCGAAAAGGTACGCGGCGCTTATTTACAACGTGCGCAGCTGGCGACCGAGCGTTATGCGGTACTGGATGCCAGTCAGTCACTGGATGAGGTGCAGGCGCAGATTGTCGCAACCTTGAATACGTTGCTGGAGGCGTAGATGGACAATCCCGCTCTCTATCCGTGGATGCAGGCGCAATGGCAGCAGTGG
>JACXUQ010000356.1 GCA_014763835.1 Thiotrichales bacterium | reverse complement strand
AACAGAATCCAGTCGAAATATTCGCCCACGGTATTGAGGTCGTGGTGCACGCAGACAATGGTTTTGCCCTGCGCCTTGAGCTGTTTGAAGAGTTCGATAATCGCCTTTTCGGTCGCCACATCCACGCCGGCAAAGGGTTCGTCCATCAGGTAGAGGCTGGCCTGTTGCGCCAGGGCACGTGCCAGAAAGACGCGCTGCTGCTGTCCGCCGGAAAGCTGGCTGATCTGGCGGTCGCGGAACTCCCACATTTGGAGGTCTTTGAGGGCTTGCTCGGCAATCGCCATATCGGCTTGGCTAGGTCTTTGCCAAAGGCGCAGCTGGCCGTGGCGTCCCATGAGAACCACATCCGTGACATCGATCGGAAAATCCCAATCCACCTCTTCGCGTTGCGGCACATAAGCGGTGACCAGGCGTTTTTTCGACAAGGATTCGCCAAAGAATTTCACTTCGCCTTCCATCAGCGGCAGCAGCCCCATCATCCCCTTGAGCAGGGTGGATTTGCCGGCACCATTAGGGCCGACAATGGCGACGGTTTTGCCGGCCGGAATTTCAAAGCTCACATCGGTGAGTACCGGCTTGTGGTGATAGCGCATATTCAGGTTGCGCACCGTAAGCGGGGCGGGTGAGAGGGGTGTGTTGCTCATGGATTTCCCTCCGCTGTCTGTTGGCCTTTAAGGGCGCCGACGATGGTGTCGACATTGTGGCGTACCATGCCGATGTAGGTGCCTTGCGGCGTGCCAGCCAACCCCATGGCATCGGAGAACAGCTCTCCGCCGATATTCAATTGATGGCCTTCCGCCGCCACGCCTTTGACCAGAGATTCAATAAAACGCGGCGAAACGCTTGATTCGACGAAGACGGCATGGATATGGTTGGCGACAATCACGTCCTTGAGTTGTTTGATGTCCTGCAAACCGAACTCCGCTGCGGTGCTGATGCCTTGTAACCCCATCACGTTAAGGCCGTAAGCTTTGCCGAAATAGCCGAAAGCGTCATGTGCGGTAATGAGAATACGTTTTTGTTGCGGAATCAGCTGGATTTGCTGTTGTACCCAGCTGTCCAGTTCAGCCAGTTTGTTCAGGTAGTTTTGAGCGCGCTGCTGGTAGGCTTTGGCGTGTTCAGGATCCTGTTTAACCAGAATTTCGGTAATGCGTTTGCCGGCTTCGATCCACAGTTGCACGTCAAACCAGATGTGCGGATCGTGAGCCGCACCGTGACGAATCAGTCGTGTTTCCGCAATGTGATCGCTGACGGCGAATACCGGTTTTTTGCGGGCAAGTTTGTCAAAGATGTCCTGCATTTTGCCTTCAAGATGCAATCCGTTATATAGCACCAGATCGGCTTTGGTCAGGCGTCTCAAGTCGCCTTGGGTGGCTTTGTAGAGATGCGGGTCCACGCCGCTGCCCATCAATGCGGTGACCTGTACATCCTCTCCGCCGATATTCTCGGTCAGATCGGCAATCATGCCGGTGGTGACGGTTACATTGAGTTGTGCCGCGGCATTCTGCACCCAGGCAAGGCAGAGTAGCAGGACGCCGCCACACAGGTGAAAACGCTTTGATTTTTTTGAAAAAATGAGTGGTTTCATAAAGTTCGGTCTTGCTTTAAAAAGGCTTAATTACATTTGCTCCGAAATAACCGGTGTCTTAAGTCGCATGAATATGGCTCAAGGCAGATCGCTTGATTTGCTATCGGCAGAACAATTTGAGAGCTTTGCACGAGATGGCTACACGAATAAAAATGGTTAAAAATAGCCTGATTTTTGTTGAAAAACTTGCTAATAGCGAGCTATTAGCTGCGT
>JACXUQ010000355.1 GCA_014763835.1 Thiotrichales bacterium | reverse complement strand
TGAAATTCGTCGTCGTCGCGTCAGCCACCGTCTCAACCGACAAGTCGCGCAAACGGGCGATCTCTTCCACCACATAACGCGTGTAACCCGGCTGATTGGTCTTGCCGCGGTACGGCACCGGCGCCAGATAAGGTGCATCGGTTTCCACCAGAATACGCTCCAACGGCACCGCTTTGGCCACCTCTTTCAACTCCACCGCATTTTTGAAGGTCACAATGCCGGAGAACGAAATATAGAAACCGATGTCCATAGCGCGCTGCGCCGTTGCCAAGTCCTCGACAAAGCAGTGCATAATGCCACCCACTGCAGATGCGCCTTCCTCTTCCAGAATCTGCAGACAATCCGGCGTCGAGTTCCGGGTATGGATAATCAGCGGCTTGCCGAGTTGCTTGGCGATACGGATATGTTGGCGGAAACGTGCGTGCTGCCATGCCATCTCCATTTCTGCCGGATTGAAATGGAAATAATCCAACCCAACCTCGCCAATGCCGATGACTTTGGGGTGCGACGCGACTTCAAGCAACTGTTCATCCGTGACGACGACCTCCGGTTCTTCACAAGGATGCACGCCGATCGCGGCAAATACCTCCTCGTGCGCTTCGGCCAACGCCAGCACCTCATGCCATTGTTCCGGGTTGATCGCGACGCACAAGATGCGTCCGACGCCCAACGCTTGGGCATGCTTGATCACCGTGTTGATGTCGCCTACCTTGTCTTCAGGCAGAATATTCAAATGACAGTGTGAATCCACAATCACGCTAATTGTCCTCTAATCCATTTACCGGCAAACCCGCTTTGCAAGGGCGTTTGCGTCTGTTGACTTTCCAGCCATTCCAGGCAAAGCGTTTCCAGCACCAACTGTTTATTGGCATTACCCAACCAACTCTCTTTGGCCTGCAGGACGGCCTGTTGAAAACGCAGCCAATTCTGCAACCGCGCTTCATCAACCGAGGTCGCATCAGCCGGATTCTCGCTATAAAACGTATTGCGCAAGGCGGCGACGGTCCATTGATAAAAATAGTCGAATACCGCTTCGGGACGCGGCCATTTCAACCACTGCTCCACCACTTGCGGCACGGTTTTTTGGCCGCTTTGCAGCTGCTTCAGGGCGTTTTTCCACTCGGCGTCCTCTTCAAAACCGCGCGCTTCAATCCATTGCAGCGCCGCCAAAGGCGCTCCCCAATTCAAACGCAGGGCGCGTTTCAACAAAGCGGCATCCGCCTGAGGCTGCTGTTGCTGCAACCAAGATTGCGCGGTGGACAGATCCGGCATGGCAAAGCGTAACTTCTGGCAGCGGCTGACAATCGTGGCCGGCAAACGCCCCAACTGGTGCGTCGTCAAAATAAACAGGGTTTGCTGTCCCGGCTCTTCCAGGGTTTTCAGCAAAGCGTTGAAGGCCGACGCGTTCAATAACTCCGGCTGCTCCACCCAGGCGATTTTATAACCGCCCTGGTGCGAGGTTTCATTGAGCTGATAAATCAGTTCGCGCACCTGATCGACGCCGATCTCTTTTTTCTCGTCAAGCAGGCGGAGGTGGTAAAAGTCGGGATGCTGCTCGGTGGTAAACAGATGACAGCCGCTGCATTGACCACAGGCGTTGCCGTGTTGGCAGAACAGGGTTTGCGCCTGTTGTAACACAAAGACTTCGATACCAATTCCCGGCGGCGCGGCCAGCAGATAAGCGTGCCCCAAACGCCCTTGCAGCGACAGCCACTGCTGCCATTGCGCCTGCATCCACGGATAGAGAGCGGGATTGTCCATCTACGCCTCCAGCAACGTATTCAAGGTTGCGACAATCTGCGCCTGCAC
>JACXUQ010000354.1 GCA_014763835.1 Thiotrichales bacterium | reverse complement strand
TCGTGCAAAGCTCTCATATTGTGAATGGAGTTTATGCAAGATTTTTCTAAGGCGCTGTTAAGCTGGTTTGATGCGCATGGGCGTCATGACCTGCCGTGGCAGCAGGATAAAACGCCCTACCGGGTATGGGTGTCGGAGATTATGCTGCAGCAGACGCAGGTGCAGACGGTGATTCCTTATTACCAGCGGTTTATGACCTCGTTTCCGACGCTGCAGGCGTTGGCCGAAGCGGATCAGGAAAGCGTGCTGGCGCATTGGGCAGGGTTGGGTTATTACGCCCGCGGGCGCAATTTGCACAAGGCGGCGCAGATTATTGTGCAGCAGCATCAGGGAGCCTTTCCCGCAGATTTCGAGGCGATTGTCGCCCTGCCGGGAATCGGCCGTTCGACCGCCGGAGCGATTCTGTCGATTGCGTTCAAGCAGCGTTATCCGATTTTGGACGGTAATGTAAAACGCGTTTTAAGCCGCTATTTTGCGGTGGAAGGCTGGCCGGGGGAGAAGGCGGTGGAAGCGCAGTTATGGCAGTTGGCGGAGGCGCTGACACCGCAGCGGCGGTTTGACGATTATACGCAGGCGATTATGGATTTGGGGGCGACGCTGTGTACGCGCAGTAAACCGCAATGTCATCTCTGTCCGGTGGCGCAGAGTTGCGCGGCGCTGGCGCAGGGGCGCGTGGCCGAGTTTCCGTTCTCGAAGCCCAAGAAAACCTTGCCGGTGAAGCGCGCCAGTTTTTTGATGCTGTTGAACTCGCAGCGTCAGATCTGGCTGACCCGCCGCCCCTCGCAAGGCATTTGGGGTGGCCTGTGGAGTTTGCCGCAGTTCGACTCCCGAGAAGATTTAATCGCTGCCTTAAATCCTTCAATGCAAACAGCCGAGGATGGGGTTGCGAGTTTGGTAAAATGGGAAGCATTTCGTCACACTTTTAGCCATTATCATCTGGAAATCGAGCCGCATCGGCTTGATCGGGTGCGCGAAGCACCGGCAGAATGGCAGGGGCAGTGGCATGATTTGGACAAGGCACCGCAGCTGGGGCTGCCGGCGCCGGTCAAAAAACTAGTGGAACAATTGGAGAGAGAAGATGGCCAGAGTGGTTAAGTGCGTCAAGATGGGCGAAGAGTTGGAAGGCTTGGATTTTGTGCCGTTTCCGGGAGAGCTGGGTAAAAAGGTGTTTGAAAACGTCTCCAAAGAGGCGTGGAAACAGTGGCTGGCACAGCAGACTATCCTGATTAATGAATACCGTCTTTCGAGTCTGGACCCGAAGGCGCGCACTTTCCTGCAGGAAGAGATGCAGAAGTTCCTCTTTAACGACCAAGACATTGATATGCCGGAAGAGTTTAAGGCGATTTAAGCGCGTAAGCTTTTTGGTGCGCCTACGGAAAGGCTTGAACATGAATAAATTGGTGGATGTTTTCGTCGGTCGGCAGCCCATTTTGGACAGGGAAATGAACCTGTTTGCCTACGAGTTGCTGTTTCGCGGCAACAGCGAGGATAACCGGGCGCTGGTCGTCGGCGGGGATAGCGCCTCGGCGCAGGTGATGCTCAGTGCCTTTGGCGACATCGGCTTGCCCGAGGTGGTGGGCGACCACCGCGCTTTCATCAACTTTACCGAAGGCTTGCTGAATCCGGAATATGAGGCGTTTTTTCCGCGCCGCCATATCGTCATCGAGGTGTTGGAGAGCGTCGTGGTCACGCCGCAGCTTCTCGTCATTGCAGCATTTGAAGCAAAAGGGCTTTGTCAACGCGCTGGATGATTACGTGTTTAATCCGGCGCTGGAGGTGCTGGAGGATTATGCGGACATCATCAAGGTCGACATTCTC
>JACXUQ010000353.1 GCA_014763835.1 Thiotrichales bacterium | reverse complement strand
CGCATCACCGCGGTGTGCTTACCCAGACCGCTCGAACCGAGCACATAAAGATTGTAGCCCTCATGTGCCATGCCGATGCCGAACTGCAGCGCGTCCATGGCGCGTTGCTGCCCGAGCCGCTCAGCCAGCGGGGAGAGTTCTTCTGTCGTATGGAAGTCCAGCGCGCTTAAATCGCAGCGCTGATAGAGCGAGGCAAGCGGCACACGCAAGCCGTTATAGAAAGAGGCGGTTAAAGATGAGGAAGAACTTGAACGCATGGCAACTCCACTGTTTGACCCGGCCTGTTCAGTTTAACCAAACTGATTCCGAAGACAAACCCAAGTACAAAACAAGTGTCATGTTTCGTGCGTTTTATTGAGCCTGCGCAGATTTTAGCAACGCATCAACCCCATCCGCCGCCACCTTGGCACTGGCCATCACCGCTGTCAGCAGGTAACCGCCGGTCGGCGCTTCCCAATCAAGCATCTCACCCACCGCAAATACGCCGGGCAATTTCCGCAGCATCAGGGCATCATCCATTTCAGTCAGCGCAATGCCGCCGGCGGTGCTGATCGCCTCTTCAATCGGCCGTGGGCTGGATAAATGCAACGGATAATGCTTGAGTGTGTTGACGACCCGTTGCGCGTCCTGCAAATTCTCTGCCGTCAGCACTTCGCGCAATAACCCAATCTGCAAAGCGGACAAACCGCAGCGTTTAAAATGCGAACTCAGCGACTGCTTACCGTGCGGTTTTGCGAGCCGTTTGACTAACTCATCGCCCTCTTTATACGGCAGCAAATCCGCATAAAGTGTCACCGTTCCGTTTGCGACCAGCGTATCGCGCAATGGCGCCGACAAAGCATACACCGCGCTGCCCTCAATGCCATACTGCGTCAGCATCGCCTCCCCCTGTTTCTGCCATCGCTGTCCTCGATGGTCAGTAAACGAAAACAGCACATTCTTCAGCGGCTCACCGGCAAAACGTTCCTGAAAAACCGGGCTCCATTGCAGATTGAACCCGCAATTGCTCGGTTGAAAGGTGTTGACTTGAATCCCGCGACTTTCCAGCAGCGCCTGCCATTGCCCATTCGAACCCAAACGCGGCCAACTGGCCCCGCCCAGCGCCAAAACCACCGCACGGGCATGCACCGCCACCTGCTCGCCTGCCGACTCAAACAACAATGCATTGTCATCATTCCATCCCACCCAACGATGACGCATGGCAAAGCGTACCCCCGCCGCTTTTAGGCGCTGCAGCCAGTGGCGCAACAAGGGGGCCGCCTGCATACTAACAGGATAGACCCGCCCCGACGAGCCGACAAAAGTCTCCACCCCCAAACCAGCGGCCCAAGCGCGCAGATCGTCGGCATCAAACTGCGCAAGCCAGAGGGCAATCTGCTGCGAAGCCTCGCCATAGCGCTGCATAAAGTCGGCTTTGGGCTCACTGTGCGTCAAGTTCAAACCGCCGCGGCCTGCCTGCAGCAGTTTGCGTCCGGCCGATGGCATGGCATCGAACACAGCAATGCGATAACCTTTTGCGGCCAACTCCTCGGCAGCCATTAAACCGCCCGGTCCGGCGCCGACAATCACCACATCAAAATCGGTTTGTGATTTGGCAGAATGGGCGTTCTGGGAATGATCAGGCATGTATTTAACCTAAAAACTAAAGAGAGGTGTGAAAATGGAAATATAAAAACCGAACAGGCCGGGTGAATCATGAAGCCGTGGTTGCAGGCCAGCGATTAACGCCGACACGATGGATTTGTGCAAAATCGCGGGACATTTCTCCCAGTGGCGCCAAACTCCAGTGCCAACTTTCCTCGGCCGCTAAAACCGGCAG
>JACXUQ010000352.1 GCA_014763835.1 Thiotrichales bacterium | reverse complement strand
GCAGTCTTTTGCGCTTCCTGCAACATTTCGGCGGCGTGGTTCAGCGTCTGTTCGGTGACTTTCAGACCGCCCATCATGCGCGCCAGTTCGGCGACGCGCTCGTTTTCGGATAGTTCGCTGACCTGGGTGAAGGTGTTGTTCTCGATAGTCTGTTTTTCGATTTTCCAGTGCTGATGGCCATGCGAGGCGACCTGCGCCAGATGGGTGATGGACAGAATCTGTTTACGGCTGCCGAGCTGCTGCATTTTTTTGCCGACCACTTCGGCAATGCCGCCGCCGATGCCGACGTCGACTTCGTCGAAAATCAGCGTGGGCAGACTGGCCACCTCGGAGGTGGCTACCTGAATGGCCAGGCTGATACGCGACAACTCCCCGCCGGAAGCCACCTTGGCAAGCGGCTGGAGCGGTTGCCCCTTGTTGGCGCTGACCATGAATTCAACCTTGTCGATGCCCGTGGCACTGGCTGGAGCGGCGCTCAACTGGATTTCAAAATGGCCGTTGGGCATGCCCAGATGCTGCATGCCGTTGGTGACGATCTGGCCGAGTTTGCCGGCCGCCTGTTGTCTTGAATGTTGCAGTGCCTTGGCTGCCTGCTGATAGGCTGACCCGGCCTGTTCAATTTGTTTTTGCAGATTTTCCAGCTCAATGTCGGAGTGTTCCAGATTCGCCAGATCGGCCAGAATCTGCTGATGTTTGCTGACCAGTTGTTCCGGTTCCAAGTGGTATTTTTTAGCCAAAGCGAACAGGTTGTGCAGGCGTTCATCCACCTGCGCCAGAAGCTGCGGGTCGAGTTCGATGCGTTCGGCCAGATGCTGGGTTTCGCTGGCGGCTTCCTGAATGTCGATCAGCGCGCTGTTGAGCTGGTCAATCACGTTTTGCAGCCCGGGGCTGTATTCGACAATCTCTTCCAGTGCATGGATGGCGCGCTGCAGCTGATCGGTCGCACCTTGTTCCCCCTCCAGCGCAAAATAGCCCAGCTCACAGGCCTGCTTGATTTCGTTGGCGTGGGAGAGTTGGCTCTGTTCTTCCGAGAGGGTTTCGAATTCGCCTTCTTTGGGTTTAATCTCGTCGAATTCGCGTTTTTGGAAGTTCAATAGTTCGGACTTGCTTTGAAAGTCGCTCTGTTCGTTCTGCAGCTGGCTCAGGCGGCGCTTGAGTTGCTGCCAGTGCTGATAGTGCTCGCGTGCGCTGTTGAGCAGGGAGGGATGTTGTGCATAGGCATCCAGCAGGTGCAGTTGTTCCAAAGAGGACAACAGTGACTGGTGTTCATGCTGGCCGTGGATGTCAATCAGCAGGTTGCCGAGTTCTTTGAGGCTGCTGGCCGGCGCGGGACGACCGTTGATATAGGCTTTGGAGCGGCCCTCAATGGTGACGGTGCGGCGCAACAGGCAGAGATCGTCGTCATCCAGGTCATTTTCCTGGAGCCAGTGTTGCACCTGCGGCAGTGCGCTGATATCAAACTGTGCGCTGACATCGGCGCGGGGCGTGTTGAAGCGCACCAGCGCGCTGTCGGCACGGTCGCCCAGAGCGAGTCCGAGGGCGTCGAGCAAAATGGATTTGCCGGCGCCGGTTTCACCGGTGAGGGTGGTGAAGCCGGATTTGAAGTTTAGGGTGAGGTTTTCAATCAGTGCCAGGTTTTGAATCGACAGTTCTTGCAGCATTTATCTCTGAAATCCTTATGAAATCCTTGACCGATAACCGCTATGACGAAGCGGTCTAGAGAGAGCTTTGCACGAGTGGGGCGCGAAATAAAAATGAGGAAAAAATTGGCTGCTTGAGGCGGAAAACGCAGCTAATAGCTCGCTATTAGCAAGTTTTT
>JACXUQ010000032.1 GCA_014763835.1 Thiotrichales bacterium | reverse complement strand
CGGGTTCCGACTTCGACATGACCGATCTCGTCACGCAACAGAATCTTCAGGATCTCCACGCCGCGTTTGTCGCCGATGGCACGCAATTTCTGAATCATCGGCGGAGTCACATCCAAACCACGCGCTTCGAGTGTACGCGGCACCAAAGCCATGCGCACCAGCGGGTCGTGATCGGTTTCATAGGTGGTCAGCCACAAACCGTTATGCGCCGGCATATCCCCGTACTCATAGCCCAGATGATTCAAGTGCTCGCGCACCATCTGAAAATGATACGACTCCTCACCGGCCACTCCTAACCAATCACGGTAATACTCGTAAGGCATATTCTGGAAACGGTAAATGGCATCCAATGCCAGATTAACCGCATTGAACTCGATATGCGCGATGGAGTGCATCAACGAAGCATGACCTTCCGGCGTGCCCAAACCGCGCTTCGGCAAAGCCTTGGGAGAGACCAGTTGCGGTTTTTCCGGGCGACCCGGATCGGGAATACGGATCACCTCGGCCGTAGGCGTAAAGTCAAAGCGATCTTGTGACCAATCCTCCTGCAGTTGCGATAGTAACTGCACCTTGGTATTCAGGTCGTTTTCCATTAGACACGCAAACGCCGCCTGAAAAAGATTCTTTTTCATCGAAAAACCTAACACCTCTGCATAACCTTAAAAACGAAAAAAGCCGGTAAAAACCGGCTTTTTCTCTTTACCGAAGCAGGAAATTAACGGTAGTAAGACGCCATGTTGTAGCGCGTACCAGTGAATTTCTTAGCGTCGATTGCATCAAACAATGCAGACCACTTAGCGCGGTCTTCTGGAGTCATCACTGAAGATGGGTTTACACCTTTAGTTTTGTCGCCGTATTTCGCTTCGATTTTGTTCAGCTCGCCAAAGCACTGTTCAACAGTTGTTTTTTGCTCTGTTTTACGTGCAGCAGGACCACCCTCTTTTTTAGCCGTAGCGATAACGTGTTCAGCATCCGCCAAACATTGGCTGTATACATCGTCAGCTGCTTGAACATTCAAAGAAGCAACCGCGAAAGCTGATACGAATAAGGCTTTTAGTGTTAAGTGTTTCATTCAATAAACTCCAGATTTGGTTTGTCTCTATAACGGGTCAATTCTGAACTGTTTCTACGTAAATTGCAACCCAAACAGGTTAGAAAATAATTAAATGCTTATAAACTTTTTTTATCCGCTAACGCCTTGTTTACAACCCATTTCTTGAGGTTTTGCCAGCCCCAAAACACGAGAAGTAGTATGACCGACAAATAAGAGAGCTGGTACAGTCCGTGCAGCATCATAAAGTGTTGCCAAACGACTGATCCTTTTGACAAGCCCTCTGGAAATGCCGCTTTTAACGTTTCCATTTCTGGCCCAAGCCAGAAGAGATTAATAGCCAACAACAGGGCTAACAAGACAAAGACCTTGCCAAAAGCCCAGGCATGGCGATAAAACCATAAACCAGTCACGTTTAACAGCAGCCAAAGCAAAACAAAACCCTGTGACCATTGCAATAAAATACCCACCAATTTACCCGCCGTGACCTCAGGTAACTCGGCAAACAGCAGTGGCGCCACCACATACCCCACCATAATCAGAACGGATGCCAGCCACCATCCAGAGCTGGCAAATAAAATGGCGGCTGGAAAACTCAAGCGTTTCATTTCAGAGTGGTTATCCGCAGGATTGCGCCATGCATCCTGCTTAAATATACGGGCAATCGGCGAGTTGATCGAGATCTTATTGGCCGTCACATTTGACTCTTCATTGCCGACAATTTTGTACGTCAACTCTTCATCGGTATCGATATTCAACACCGTGACCGTTGCACCAAACACCACCTTGCCATTTGGATTCAACTTGGTCACATCAATAATCTGCGCATGCGCCAAAATCGATTCGATCTGCTTGATACGCGCTTCAACCAAGCCTTGCTGTTCACGCGCGGCGTGATACTCGGCATTTTCTTTCAAATCGCCATGCTCGCGCGCCTCGGCAATCGCTTCGGTAATGCGCGGGCGATCCTCTTTCTTAAGTTTGTTCAACTCTGCCTGCAGGGCTTCCGCGCCCTCTTTTGTCATAGGATGTTTCGTCATCGCCTGTTCCCTTGATAACTATTCAATAGGCTTTTAAAACACAAACGCCAAAGCCCACTCCCGCAGACTTTGGCGCTTTGAAAAAGAACCGATTACTGTAGATCTTGCAGTCTGGTTACCGGCTGATCGTCCAGATAATCCATCGCCGCGACCATCGCAAAGGCACCTGCAATCGTCGTGGTGTAACACGTTTTATGCATTAACGCTTCACGGCGGATGCTTGAAGAGTCCTGAATACTGACCGAACCTTCTGAGGTATTGACGATCAAATCAATCTCTTCGTTGACGATAGAATCGACAATGTTCGGGCGGCCTTCGGTGACTTTATTGACCACTTGGCACTCGATACCCGCTTCGGTTAAGGACGCAGCCGTTCCACGCGTGGCAACAATACTGAAGCCTTTGGCAATCAGCTGATTGGCCAAATCCAACACACGGACACGGTCTGCCTTACGCACACTCAGGAACGCCTTGCCTGAACGCGGTAGAACCGTACCGGCGGCCAACTGCGCTTTGGCATACGCCTGTGCGAAGTTAGTCCCCAAACCCATGACCTCACCGGTCGACTTCATCTCCGGCCCAAGAATCGGATCGACGCCCAGGAACTTGATGAACGGGAAGACCGCTTCTTTCACCGAATAGTGTTTAGGCGTGATTTCAGCCGTGAAATCCTGGGCACTCAACTTCTGGCCGACCATGCAGCGTGCCGCAATCTTCGCCAACGGCTTGCCGATTGCTTTGGATACAAACGGTACGGTACGTGACGCACGCGGGTTGACTTCAAGCACATAAATCTCGTCGCCTTTAATGGCAAACTGTGTGTTCATCAAACCGACAACACCCAAGGCTTTCGCCATTTTAGCCACTTGCTCACGCACCTGGTCCTGAACTTCTGCGGAAATACTGTAAGGCGGCAAGGAACACGCCGAGTCACCCGAGTGAATACCGGCCTGTTCAATATGCTCCATAATCCCGCCAATAACAACCTGTTCACCGTCGCAGACCGCATCCACATCCAGCTCAACCGCATCATCCAGGAAACGGTCCAACAAAACCGGAGAGTCATTGGAAACCTTCACCGCTTCGGTCATATAGCGCGACAAATCGGCATCAGAGTAGACGATTTCCATCGCACGCCCACCCAATACATAGGAAGGACGCACCACCAACGGATAACCGATCTCGTTCGCCAATACCAAAGCCTGCGCTTCGCTGCGTGCAGTACGGTTTGGCGGTTGCTTCAATTCCAGATTATTCAATAGCTGCTGGAAACGCTCGCGGTCTTCGGCTAGGTCGATTGATTCTGGTGACGTGCCGATAATCGGCACACCGGCTTCTTCCAGTGCTTCGGCCAGTTTCAACGGGGTTTGTCCGCCGTATTGTACGATCACCCCTTTCGGCTTCTCGACTTCAACGATTTCCAACACATCTTCCAATGTCAGCGGCTCGAAGTACAGGCGGTCAGAGGTATCGTAGTCGGTTGAAACGGTTTCAGGGTTACAGTTAACCATGATGGTTTCATAACCGTCTTCGCGCATCGCCATAGCGGCGTGTACACAGCAGTAGTCAAACTCGATCCCTTGACCGATACGGTTCGGACCGCCGCCCAATACCATGATTTTCTCTTTATCGGTCGGATTGGCTTCACACTCCTCGTCATAAGTGGAATACATGTAGGCCGTTGACGTTTCGAATTCCGCCGCACAAGTATCCACGCGCTTGTAGACCGGACGGACATTCAAGGTATGACGGAACTTACGGATAAACGCAGCATCCGTGTTCAACAGCTTGGCGATACGATTATCAGAGAAACCTTTGCGCTTCAATTGACGCAAGTAAGTTTCATCCAACGCATCCAGACCGCGCTGCTTCAGATCATCTTCCATGTCAATCAGTTCTTTGATCTGCGCCAGGAACCAAGGGTCGATTTTTGAACTTTCATGAACGGCTTCCAAATCCCAACCGGCACGGAAGGCGTCCGCCACATACCAGATACGCTCAGGACCAGGATTACGCAATTCTTGACGCAAAATATCCTTAACGTCTTTTTCATCCATCATCGCCAACGGCAGAATTTCATCCAAACCGTTCTTGTCGGTTTCCAAACCGCGCAACGCTTTCTGCATCGACTCCTGGAAGTTGCGGCCCATCGCCATGACTTCACCGACAGACTTCATCTGTGTCGACAGACGTTTTTGTGCCTGCGGGAATTTCTCGAACGTAAAACGAGGAACTTTGGTTACAACGTAATCAATGGTCGGTTCAAATGACGCCGGCGTGGCACCGTTGGTGATATCGTTCTGCAGCTCGTCCAGCGTATAACCTACCGCCAGTTTCGCCGCCACTTTAGCGATAGGGAAACCGGTCGCTTTCGACGCCAACGCCGAAGAACGCGAGACACGCGGGTTCATTTCGATAATGATCATGCGCCCGCTTTCAGGGTTAATCGCAAACTGTACGTTTGAACCGCCCGTTTCCACGCCGATCTCACGCAATACCGCCAAAGAGGCGTTACGCATGATCTGATATTCCTTATCCGTCAGGGTTTGTGCAGGTGCCACCGTGATTGAGTCACCGGTATGCACCCCCATCGGGTCGAAGTTTTCAATCGAGCAGACGATAATGGCGTTGTCGTTGCGGTCACGCACCACTTCCATTTCGTACTCTTTCCAACCGAGAATCGATTCTTCAATCAACAATTCTTTAGTCGGAGAAAGATCCAGACCGAACTTACAGATCTGTTCGAACTCATCTTTGTTATAGGCGATACCACCGCCGGAACCACCCAAGGTGAAAGACGGACGGATTATCGTAGGGAAACCAACTTGAGCTTGGATTTCCCAAGCCTCTTCCATATTGTGAGCCACAGCAGATTGCGGCATATCCAAACCGATTTTCTGCATCGCTTTGCGGAAACGGTCACGGTTTTCAGCCTTGTCGATGGCATCGGCATTGGCGCCGATCAGCTCGACATTGTATTTTTCCAAAATGCCGCGGTCGTGCAGATCCAAGGCACAGTTCAATGCCGTTTGTCCGCCCATGGTCGGCAAAATGGCATCGGGACGCTCTTTGGCGATGATGCTTTCCACCGTGCGCCATTCAATCGGCTCAATATAGGTCGCATCCGCCAATTCAGGGTCGGTCATAATCGTGGCCGGGTTGGAATTCACCAGAATAACGCGGTAACCCTCCTCTTTCAGCGCCTTACATGCTTGTACACCGGAGTAATCGAATTCGCAGGCCTGACCGATAATGATAGGGCCGGCACCAATAATCATAATACTTTTAATATCACTTCTTTTTGGCATGTCTTGTTCCTATTTCCTATCGTTCAGGCTTTTTTGAAAGCTTTCATATTTTCAATAAATTGGTCGAAAAGCGGCGCCACATCGTGTGGACCTGGGCTGGCTTCAGGGTGACCCTGGAAGCTGAAAGCCGCTTTATCGGTACGTGCAATCCCTTGCAAAGTACCGTCAAACAAAGACTTGTGGGTAGCACGCACATTGGCTGGCAACGTCGCTTCGTCTACGGCAAAACCGTGGTTCTGTGCGGTAATCATGACTTTCTTCGAATCAGTATCTTGAACAGGATGGTTGCCGCCGTGGTGACCGAATTTCATCTTAACCGTCTTGGCTCCACTTGCCAAAGCCAACAACTGGTGGCCCAAACAGATACCGAAAACAGGCACTTCGGTCTGCAACACTTGCTGAATCGCTTCAATCGCGTAGTCGCAAGGCTCCGGATCGCCAGGGCCGTTTGACAGAAAGACCCCATCCGGATTCATTGCCAATACGTCAGCAGCAGGTGTTTTAGCCGGAACAACCGTCAACTTACAGCCGCGGTCCGCCAGCATGCGCAGGATATTGCGTTTGATACCGTAATCATAGGCCACTACATGGAAATCGTGATTGGCGGAGCAGTCTTTATGCCCTTCACCCAACACCCAAGAACCTTCGGTCCAAACGTAAGTTTCAGGTGTGGTCACTTCTTTGGCCAGATCCAGGCCTTTCAAGCCGCTGAACGCTTTGGCTTTCGCCACTGATTCTTCAGCATTGATATTGTCGCCGGCAACGATAATCCCCGACTGTGCACCTTTGTCACGCAGAATACGCGTCAGTTTACGCGTGTCGATATCGGCAATCGCCACAACATTCTGTTCTTTCAGGTAATCCGGCAGGGTCTTCTGCGCGCGGAAGTTGCTCATCAATGGAGGACAATCTTTAACAACCAGGCCTTGCGCCATAATGCGTGGTGACTCTTCATCCTCGGCATTGACGCCGACGTTGCCGATATGCGGATAAGTCAAGGTAACGATTTGTTTGAAATAAGAAGGATCGGTCAAGATCTCTTGATAACCTGTCAACGAAGTATTGAAAACCACTTCGCCCACGGTCTCCCCTTCCGCACCCAATGAAGTTCCCCAGAAAAGGGTACCGTCTTCTAAAGCCAGTAAAGCCTGTGTCATGTAGTGTGTCCGCCCAAGATAGAAACTGTTCTAAGTTGCAAGCGACTGAGTGAGTGTTAAATATTCGTAAAATGTAAGTGAAAAAATAAATTGCGCATATAAAAAAACGGAGCCAGCCCCTTTCAAGGACTCACTCCGTTTTAATAAGCCAAATGACCTGTCGTCATCGCTGCAAAATACCCCGTATACACCACTAAATATCTAATTTTAGTCGCAAATTTGAATTAGCGGGATTTTACTTGATTAGCCAATTCTTGTCTAGGTTAATTATGGGAAATTTCATAGACTCGCCTCAATGGGTGTCAGCGCAAATTCAAAACATCCTGCATATCGAACAGGCCGGCCTGTTTGTCTTTAATCCAATTACAGGAACGCGCCGCGCCTTTGGCAAAGGTCATGCGGCTTGACGCCTTATGCGTGATCTCAACGCGCTCGCCTTCTGTGGCAAACAAGACCGTATGATCACCGACAATATCACCGGCACGCACTGTCGCAAAACCGATCGTATTCGGATCGCGCTCGCCGGTAATGCCCTCGCGCCCATAGACCGCGCAGGTTTTCAGATCACGACCCAATGCATCGGCCACCACCTGCCCCATACGCAGCGCCGTACCGGAGGGTGCATCGACCTTGTGACGATGATGGCCTTCGATAATTTCAATATCATAACCTTCGTTAAGCACTTCGGCCGCCTGCTTCAACAATTTCAGGCAAAGATTGACCCCCACGCTGAAATTGGCTGCAAAAATAACACCTATCTTTTCTGCCGCCGCATCAATCGCCGCCAAGCCCGCGTCGTCAAAACCGGTGGTACCGATGACGATTTTCTTGTTGTGCTCAACACAAACAGCCAGGTTATGCACCGTGGTGGCCGGCGAGGTGAAATCGATCAGCACATCAAAATCCTCCACCACCGCTTCAATACTACCCGCTAGAGTTACGCCGATTTTGCCGATACCCGCCAATTCTCCGGCATCCGCACCAATCAACGAACTGTCCGGACGCTCAATCGCCGCACTGACTTTTAAACCTTCGGTTTGTTCGACGGCGGCAATCAGGTTTTTCCCCATTCGCCCTGAGGCTCCGATAATGGCGACTCTGTAATCACTCATGCTCTATCCTTTACGTTTGCTATCAGCGGGCTATTAACCGTTCCACGGATCATTTTTATCTTTCTTGGCATCTTTGTCAGCTTCATCATCATCGCCGGTAAAGAAAGACTTAACACTATCGAAGAAAGAGTGCTCTTTCGGACTGTGCTGCTTGTAGTGCTTGCCTTTCAGGCTTGCTTCAAGTTCTTCCAGCAACTCTTTCTGACGCGCTGTCAACTTCACCGGCGTTTCGATATTGACCTGCACAATCAAATCACCCACAAAAGACGAACGTACCGATTTCACCCCTTTACCCGCCAACTTAAAGCGCTGACCCGACTGCGTGCCTGCCGGGATTTTCAGCGAGGCTTTGCCACCCAAGGTCGGCACCTCGACTGAGCCGCCCAAAGCCGCTGTCGGGAAACTCAACGGGAGTTCGCAATAAAGATTATTGCCGTCGCGCTCGAAAATCGCATGACGTTTGACACGGATACGCACATACAGATCACCGCGCGGCGCGCCCGGTTCACCGGCTTCGCCCTCACCCTGCAGACGGATGCGGTCACCGTTGTCGACACCGGCAGGGATTTTGACCGACAAAGTCTTATTGCTGTGGGTAAAGCCTTCGCCACGGCATTTGCGACAAGGCGTTTTGATAATTTTGCCCTGCCCGTGACAAGTTGGGCAACTCCGATTGACCGCAAAGAAACCTTGCTGCATACGCACCTGGCCGGCACCATGACAGGTCGGACAAGTCTGCACCTCCGAACCCGGCTCGGCACCGGTGCCGTCACAGGCGTCACAGACATCCTTGGTGGGGATACGGATATCGACTGTGGTCCCGGCAACCGCCTCTTCCAAGG
The DNA here is from genome assembly GCA_014763835.1 of Thiotrichales bacterium. GTDB lineage: Bacteria > Pseudomonadota > Gammaproteobacteria > Thiomicrospirales > Thiomicrospiraceae > Thiomicrorhabdus. The sequence goes on along the minus strand of JACXUQ010000032.1, from coordinate 2,690 downwards.
AGATTTCCAATTCGTACTGCAGGTCATTGCCCGGCTGCGGGCCGCGACGCCCGCCGAAGCCACCGCCAAACATTTCGCTGAAAATATCGCCGAACGCGTCGCCGAAGCCACCACCGAAACCACCATGACCGCCGCCATGACCGTCCAATCCGGCGTGACCGAACTGGTCATAAGTCGCACGTTTCTGAGAGTCCGACAACACCTCGTAGGCTTCGGAAGCTTCCTTGAACTTGTCTTCCGCCACTTTATTATCGGGATTACGATCGGGATGGAATTGCATCGCCAATTTACGATAGGCCTTTTTAATCTCGCCCTCCGAGGCGGTTTTGGCCACACCTAAAACTTCGTAATAATCTCTTTTTGCCATATTAAGTGATCTTTTTGCTGTTTCTTATTCAATAACCAAGGCAAACCCGCTTATCGCTTTAAGCCGGTTTGCGTTGGTTACTTTCTGGCCCTACCCGGCCTGTTGAGTTTTTTCAAGTGCATCAAACGCTCTTGAAAAGCCCGCTATTTAAACACAAAAGCACGAAGCTTTTGAAGATAATGCATTTTCACAACCTTCTCAACTTCGTGCTTTTTAGACTCAACTAATCTCTACAGATTACTTTTTGTCATCTACCTCTTCAAACTCGGCATCAACGATATCGTCATCCGCTTTGCTTGAACCTTGCTGCTGCGCTTCGGCACCGCCGGCTTGCTGCTTGGCTTGCGCTTTCTGGGCGATAGACTGGCTGGCCGTTGCCAAAGCCTGAACTTTGGCTTCGATATCCGCTTTGTCATCACCTTTGATCGCTACTTCTACGTCCGCAATGGCTTTTTCCACCGCTTCTTTTTCAGCCGCATCCACCGCATCACCGGCATCGGTTACCATTTTGCGCGTCGCATGCACCATGGCATCGGCCTGATTGCGTGTTTCCACCAGTTCTTTCAGTTTACGGTCTTCTTCGGCATGCGCTTCGGCATCCTTGACCATTCTTTCGATTTCGTCTTCAGACAAACCAGAAGACGCCTGAATGGTAATGTGCTGCTCTTTACCGGTGTTTTTGTCTTTGGCAGAAACATTCAGGATACCGTTGGCATCGATGTCGAAAGTAACTTCAATTTGCGGCATACCGCGAGGTGCTGGAGCGATGTCATCCAGATTGAACTGACCCAAAGACTTGTTGCCCGACGCCATTTCACGCTCACCTTGCAGAACATGAATCGTGACCGCAGACTGGTTATCTTCCGCGGTTGAGAACACTTGCGACTTACGTGTAGGAATCGTCGTGTTCTTCTCGATCAGCTTGGTCATGACACCACCCATAGTCTCGATACCCAAAGACAGCGGCGTTACGTCCAATAGCAGAACATCGTTTACGTCACCCGACAAAACACCACCCTGAATCGCTGCACCCATGGCGACTGCTTCATCAGGGTTCACGTCTTTACGTGGCTCTTTACCGAAGAACTCTTTTACTTTCGCCTGTACCATTGGCACACGCGTTGAACCACCTACCAAGATAACGTCATCGATTTCAGAAGCGGACAAGCCGGCATCTTTCAGCGCGATACGGCATGGCTCGATGGAGCGGTTAACCAAGGCTTCGATCAACGATTCGAACTTGGCACGGGTAATCTTGATATTCAGGTGCTTAGGACCAGTCGCGTCCGCCGTGATGTACGGCAGGTTGATATCGGTCTGTTCGCGTGAAGACAGTTCGATCTTGGCTTTTTCAGAGGCTTCGCGCACACGCTGCAGTGCCAGTTTGTCCTGTTTCAGATCAACACCCTGTTCCTTTTTGAACTCGGACGCCACGTAATCGACGATGACATTGTCAAAGTCTTCACCACCCAGGAAGGTGTCACCGTTGGTTGACAATACTTCAACCTGCTTTTCACCGTCCAGGTCTGCGACTTCGATAATGGAGATATCGAAAGTACCGCCACCCAAGTCGTAAACCGCGATTTTGCTGTCGGCTTTAACCTTGTCCATACCATAAGCCAGGGCCGCCGCAGTCGGTTCGTTGATAATACGTTTGACTTCCAAACCTGCGATCTTACCGGCGTCTTTAGTCGCTTGACGCTGCGCATCATTAAAGTAAGCAGGAACGGTTACCACCGCTTCAGTCACTTCGTGCCCCAGATAGTCTTCGGCTGTTTTCTTCATTTTCATCAGGGTACGTGCGGACACTTCCTGTGGAGACAGTTTTTTACCGTCAACTTCTACCCACGCATCACCATTGTCCGCCGCAACGATTTTATATGGCACCATGTCTTTGTCTTTGGCCACAACCGCATCATCCGCACGGCGACCGATCAGACGCTTGATAGCAAACAAGGTGTTTTCAGGGTTAGTCACCGCTTGGCGTTTTGCCGGATCACCCACCAAAACTTCACCGTCAGCCGTATAAGCAACGATTGAAGGCGTGGTACGCGCACCTTCGGCGTTAGGAATCACTTTGACATCCTTGCCTTCCATAATGGCCACACACGAGTTGGTGGTTCCCAAGTCAATACCAATGATTTTTGCCATCTTCGTTTTCTCCAAACTCAATTTTCTAAAATGCTTTTAATTTTTTGAAACGCTTAGATGCGCTTCAATTTAACGAGAGCTTTGCACGAGATGGTTGCACGAATAAAAATGGTTAAAAACCGTCTGATTTTTGTTGAAAAACTTGCTAATAGCCAGCTATTAGCTGCGTTTT
>JACXUQ010000351.1 GCA_014763835.1 Thiotrichales bacterium | reverse complement strand
CAGTTTGAACGGGTTCACGCTTTGCAGGAAGCGCTGGCTTTGCCCAAAGCGCCGAATTACATGGAGTGTTTTGATATCAGTCACACTCAGGGCGCACAGACCGTGGCCAGTTGTGTGGTATTTAAGGACGGCGTGCCGAGTACCCGCGATTACCGTAAATTCAACATCGAGGGCATTCAGGGCGGCGATGACTATGCGGCGATGCATCAGGCGTTGCAGCGCCGCTATAGTCGCTTGAGCAAGGAGGCGGCGGTTCTGCCCGATTTGATTGTGGTGGATGGCGGAAAGGGGCAGCTGAATCAGGCGATCGCTGTGCTTAAAGGTTTGGAGCTGGATATGGTTCCGCTGGTGTCGGTGGCCAAGGGCGAGGGTCGCAAGGCGGGATTGGAGATTCTCTACACACCTTATAATGAAGAGGGGATTGATCTGGAGGCAGATGATAGCGCCTTGCATCTGATCAACCATATCCGTGATGAAGCGCACCGTTTTGCCATCACTTCGCACCGCGCCAAGCGCACCAAGTTGCAGACCCATTCCGCGCTGGAAGATATCGAGGGCATCGGCCCAAAAACACGCAAGGCGCTGCTGTTGCATTTCGGCGGGTTGGGTGAAGTCAAAAACGCTTCGGTGCTGGAGTTGCGAAAAGTTAAAGGAATCAGCCTGGATAAGGCGCAGCGCATTTACGATTTCTTTCACGGTGCACTCTGAATGTGCAGGATTGAGCCAGTTGCAACAATCGCTGTAATTTTTGTTTACAACGGTAGGCGTTACGCGGCCTTTAACGTACAATGCCCACTAAATTAACTGTTTACGTAAGTTTTAAGGACACTTTTCACTCCATGAATCTGCAATCTGTTCCCATGATGATGACGTGGTCACGCGTCGTTCTGATTCCGGTTTTTCTGATCTGTTACTATGCGCCGATTGAAGACGCGCGTTTTTGGGCCGGCCTGGCGTTTATGATTGCGGCGATTACCGACTGGTTTGACGGCTTTCTGGCGCGCAAACTCGGATCGGACAGCAAGTTAGGCGCGTTTTTGGACCCGGTGGCCGACAAGTTGATTGTGGGTGCGGCGCTGGTGGTAGTGGCGGCAGAGTACCATGACAATCTGCTGGTTATTCTTTCAGCCATTGTTATTTTGATGCGTGAAATCGGTATTTCCGCGTTGCGCGAATGGATGGCGGAGAACAATGCGCGTGAAGTGGTTGCCGTTTCCAAGCTTGGAAAAGTCAAAACCGCCTCGCAGCTCGCGGCCTTGACGTGGTTGCTCTACGGCGGCGAATTATGGGGCATCAACTGGGGTGAACTCGGTTTTCCGATGCTCTATTTTGCAGCGGTTTTAACATTGATTACCTGGATTCAGTATATGCGCGCAGCCTTGCCTGAAATCCTGCGTTCAACAGAATCAAAGAGTTAGTGATAACCCGGCCTGCCGGGTTTTCAGCAGGGTAAAATCGCGCCCAGAAAATTACAGTTTGTTGACACAAATTCCTTGACGTTAAGCGATAAACCCCTATAATACGCCAACATCAAGCGGGAATAGCTCAGTTGGTAGAGCACAACCTTGCCAAGGTTGGGGTCGCGAGTTCGAGTCTCGTTTCCCGCTCCAAATATGGCGGAATAGCAAAGTGGCTATGCAGTGGATTGCAAATCCATCTACCTCGGTTCGATTCCGGGTTCCGCCTCCATTTTCCTTCGATTGCTCTGTATCTGGCACCTTGGTGCTTATGTTATGCCCAGGTGGCGAAATAGGTAGACGCAAGGGACTTAAAATCCCTCGGTAGAAATACCGTGCCGGTTCGACCCCGGCCCTGGGCACCA
>JACXUQ010000350.1 GCA_014763835.1 Thiotrichales bacterium | reverse complement strand
AGCCTGTCAAATTAACAGGTTTGCTCAAATTTAGGGAATCAGGCATGAATTTATTTGTAATACCAAATAATCAGGCAAAAGTGCCTTATACTAAATGTTAGAGCAGAATAAACATCGAGTACATAATGCTATCAGCACTCAAAAGATCAATCGAAAATAAACCTTCTTTACCAGAAATTCAGTCGAATGTGCTAGCTGGATTAACCGTTGGCATCATTGCGTTGCCGTTGTCTATGGCGCTTGCGATTGCCAGCGGTGTGGCGCCGCAGCATGGCCTTTATACGGCAATCGTCGCAGGTATTGTTATCGCACTAACGGGCGGGTCCAAAGTCAATATTTCCGGGCCTACTGCTGCGTTCGTTGTTGTTCTATTACCCATTGTTCAGCAATATGGTATCGGCGGTCTACTTATTAGCGGCCTTATGGCAGGCTGTATTCTCGTTTTAATGGGTGTTGGGAAATTTGGGAAACTAATTGAAATCGTACCTTATCCTGTAATTATTGGATTTACGGCTGGCATTGCTGTGGTCATCGCGACTTTTCAAGTTAATGATTTTCTTGGTCTCAGTATTGAAGCCATGGACGGACACTATTTAGATAAATTATCACTTATCATTCATGCACTCCCCTCAATTGATTGGCAGGAATGCTTGATTGGCACTGTAACATTGGCTGTAATGTTAGTGTGGCCAAAACTTCGATCAAAAGTGCCCGGTCACCTCGTTGCACTATTGATTGGCAGTATTTTGGCGTGGGTTCTTTCTTATTTGGTGCCAGATTTTACGGTGGCGACGATTGGCAGTCGTTTCTCATATGAGGTTAATGGCCTTTCCGGTCACGGTATTCCACCTCTCTTGCCTATGTTTGAATGGCCCTGGAATTTACCAGGAGCCGATGGTAATCCCATTGGCATAAGTTTTGAGCTTATTCGTGCGTTATTACCCGCAGCAATCACGATTGCCATTTTGGGTTATCTGGAATCACTGCTTTGTGCTGTCGTGGCCGATGGTATGTCCGGAAAAAAACACAACCCGAATGACGAACTGATTGGACAAGGTTTTGGTAACATCCTTGCCCCCTTTTTTGGCGGTATTCCTGCAACGGCCGCCATTGCCCGAACGGCTGCGAATGTCAAATCAGGCGGAAGCCTGCCGCTGGCTTCTGTCATTCATTCTTTGTTCATACTCGTCAGCATATTGCTGCTGGCTCCTATTCTGTCATACATCCCCATGGCCTCAATGGCAGCGTTGTTGTTAGTCGTTGCATGGAATATGAGTGAAGCAAAGCATTTCATTAAAACAGTAAAGGTAGCACCGAGGGATGATGTTGTTGTTCTTCTTTTATGCTTCTCCTTAACTATCCTTTTCGACATGACGGTTGCCGTTGCCGTCGGCATGGGTTTGGCGGCCATGCTGTTTATCAGAAGAAATATCAGCCTGACCCAGGCTTCTACTATGGAATACGATCATGAAAGGTATCAGTTGCCGGAAAGCATCATTGTTTATGACATAAATGGCCCTTTATTTTTCGGGACTGCGCAAAAAGCGTTGAAAACTGTTTCATCAGTAAGACCCGAAGTAAGGGTGGTTATTCTAGATATGACTGAAGTTACGATGTTGGATATGAGCGCCATTGTTGCAATGGAGTCCATCTGGAATGATTTACAGAAGAGGAATATTGGCATGGTGATAAATGGGTTGCAGCCCCGCATGATTTTGAAACTCAGGCGTGCTGGTATTCGGAAGGAGACCGGAAAATCCGAGTTTTCAAGATCACTAGAAGAGAGTTTTGTTGCAGCTCAAAAAATGCTCTAACAATCACATACACTCGGACAGCAAAA
>JACXUQ010000349.1 GCA_014763835.1 Thiotrichales bacterium | reverse complement strand
TTCTCGGCGTCGGCTACCCGATGGGTCTGGGCGATGCCGAACAGGCGTTTGCGCTCAATATCCGAACTGATAATCACCGCATCATTAAGCGTCAGCAACTGCTGCGCAAAATAGCTCTTGCCGCAACCGGATACTCCCTGCAATAAAATCAATGAAGGCGTTTCAGGTGCAAAAGCATAACCTTCCGCCTGTTCGATATAGCGCAAGGTTTTTTCCATATAATGCTGAAATTCAAGCGTATTTTGGTCCAGTTGCAGCAACCGCAAGGCGGAAATTTTGGCGCGTACCAAGGCGCGATAGACCTGATAAAAAATCAGCAACTGCAAGGCATCGTAGTCACCGGTCAGGCCCAAATAGCGGTTAAGGATGCGCCGTCCCATCGCCTGTTGCTGGCGATAATCCAGGTCGATCAATAAAAACGCCAAGTCGCTGATTACATCGATCCAGCGGAATTCGTCATTGAATTCAATGCCGTCGAACAGGGTCGGCTCATCCTCAATCAGAGCGATGTTGTCGAGATGCAAATCACCGTGACATTCACGCACAAAACCCTCCGCCTTGCGCTTCAACAGTATCGGGCGCAATTCAGCAAACCTGCTGTGCGTCCAGTCGAGCAGCCGCTGCAAACGCGGCAGATACTCGCCGGAACAGTTCTCAAACAGCGTCGGAAAATTATCGAGCATCGGCTGCAGAATGGTTTCCGGTTCGCCTAGATGCGAAGTACCGTCAACCTGTGCAGCATTGAGATGCAGGTCGGCAATCCTTTCGGCAAGCCGGTGTTCCTGCTGTTCAGTGACAACATTGCCATCCAGGTAACGCCCCAGCACGCTATTGGGGTCAAACTGGCGCATTTTCAGCAGATACTCCACCGGCGCTGTCGACCCGGCCTGTTCAGAACTGAACGTCAACTGTTGTTCGGCGTTCAAATAGAGCGGCACCACATCAAGGTAGAGATTGGGTGCCGTGCGTCGGTTAAGCCTAAGTTCCTGCTGGCAAAAATATTGCCGGGAGGCCAAGGCCGTAAAATCCAGAAAGCCGAAATCCACCGGCTTTTTAAGTTTATAGGCATATTCACCGGTTAGAAACACCACGGAAATATGGGTTTCAATGGTGGTAATCACTTCAACCGGGTGAGGGTAGGTGGCCGGCAGGCAGAGCTGGTCAATGAGCGTGTCTAAATTCACAATCGATAGGTGTTAAGTAGATTTGAAATCAAATAAGGGTGAGCAAAATAAAAAAAGCCAAGTCATAAAAACTTGGCTTTTCCAAGGGCGGTCAACCCGTTACGCAAACAGGATGCGTGGCAAGGGGCATTAAGCCACTCCTTGCTTTTCGCGAATCTCTTGCTTGCGTTTCATTTCCACGGTCAGCGTTGCCGTAGGACGGGCCTCCATACGTGCTAATCCAATCTCTTCGCCGCTCATTTTGCAGTAGCCGTATTCACCGCTTTCAATGTCCTTCAGCGATTTGTCGATTTTGGAGATCAATTTGCGCTCGCGGTCACGGGTACGCAATTCCAATGCGAATTCCTCTTCTTGAGAGGCGCGGTCGTTAGGATCGGCAGGCGTTTCCGAATCACGCTGCAAATGACTCACCGTTGAACTGGCTTCGTTCAACAGCTGCTGTTTCCATGCCAGCAACTTGTTTCTGAAGTGTTCCAGCATACGCGGGCTCATGTACTCTTCACCTTTTTCAGGAACGTATGGAGGGTAGTCCTCAATAAAGTCCGTTTGGATATCCATTTTCTTCTCCTACTGTATTTGGTCTATTTATGTTGCCCGCAAGCAGGCGTTTTATAATCAGACCTTTCATTTCACCGCAAAGCCGTTAAACAAACGATT
>JACXUQ010000348.1 GCA_014763835.1 Thiotrichales bacterium | reverse complement strand
AATTGGTACGACCGAGTGGACTCGAACCACCGACCCCCACCATGTCAAGGTGATGCTCTAACCAGCTGAGCTACGGTCGTATATAAGGGGTTGGGTGTCAATTAAGCGGAGCTTAAAGGATGGTACCAGTGGGCGGACTCGAACCGCCACGCTTTTAAGGGCAACGGATTTTGAATCCGTCGTGTCTACCAATTTCACCACACTGGCACTGTTTGTGGATGCGGATTATAGAGAGGGTTTTGGGAGGTGTCAAGCGGCTTATTCAATTTGATTTAAAAAAATCCCAAAATAGTCATCGGTTGTGGTGTTGGGTGCGTTGCTACGGTATTTACAAAATTAGGGTGCAGATAAAATTAAGTGTTTTGACGCATTTATAGGAATTGTTAATAATGCGAATTCTAAAAAATTTATGACCGATAATAAAAAACACTATCAAGGGGTAATGAGTGGTCGTTTTCAAAACCATTAATCCAAAAGACAAATTGCTGATCTATTTAAAGTCCGTGGCCATCGGTTTGTTGTTGATTATGCCATTTGCCTATATTCAGTTCAGCCAAGTGCAGGCCGACATGAAGCTTTCGTACTTTGTCATGCCTGCTCTCGCCGCGCTTTTGGTGGCCTTTCTGTTGACTAAGCTTAACCTGCTCAAGGCGAAGGCCGCGCGTGATAGTTCACTTTTCAAAGCGGCAGTCGATTTTGCATTGGAATTCACCTATATCCGCACAATTTCCGGTCAGTACGAGTATGTGTCGCCGGCGGTCCTGGAAATGACCGGTTATGAGCCGGAGGTGTTTTATAAACAGCCCAATTTTATGGATCGTATTATTCATCCAGACGACCGCGAGTTATGGAACGGGCATTTGCACCACGTTAACGGCAACGGCCATCCGGAGCATATTGAGTTTCGCATTGTCACCAAATCGGGATCGGTGCGTTGGTTGCAACATCTATGCGGCCCTATCCACGATGAAAAAGGGCTGATCATCGGAGTGCGCTCCACCAATATTGATGTGACCGAACGTCATTTGACCGAGGACAAGTTGAAAAAAATGGGGTTTTACGACCCGCTGACCGAATTGCCGAATCGCCGCTATATTGCCGATTATATGAACGAGCTGATCGAAAGGGACCGGGGCGGAGAGGGTGTGCAGGAGTTTGCGGTGATGTTTTTGGATTTGAACCGCTTCAAATATGTCAACGATGCCTACGGCCATACGATGGGCGATGAGTTGCTCAGACAGGTCGCGCTGCGTTTTCAGCACAGTTGTCTGGATAGTACCAAGGGGGTTATCAGCCGTTTTGGCGGTGATGAGTTTGTGATTGTCAAAAAAGGCGAAGTTTCAGTCGCCGCCATTCAGGGGTGTGTGTCGCAGTTTAACCGCTTGCTGGAAGAGCCGTTTGTGGTCAATGGCCATCGTTTGAGTGTTGGTGTCAGTGCAGGGATTGCGATTTACCCGCGTGACGGACTTGAACCCGAAACCTTGATTAAGAATGCCGATGCTGCGATGTTCCAGGCCAAAAATCAGGGCTTGAGTTTCAAGTTCTTCTCTCAGGAAATGGCCGACCATGCCTCGCAGATGATCGGGCTGCAGACCCGCCTCAAACACGCGTTGCATGACGGCTTGATTCAGCCGCATTATCAGCCGCTGGTGGATTTGAAAACCGGACAGACGATCGGCTTGGAAGTGTTGGCGCGCTGGATTTCGCCGGATGGCGAATTGGCGCCGTCTCCGGCGGTGTTTATTCCGGTCTCCGAAGAGACCGGGTTGATCTGGATGTTGAGTGAATCCATGATCTCCCAGGCGGGACGACAAATCGCCAAATGGCAGCATCAGGGGATCGAAC
>JACXUQ010000347.1 GCA_014763835.1 Thiotrichales bacterium | reverse complement strand
TTCAATACCAGCCAGCGCTCCTTGCCAAGCAGTTCGTCGCTGTACTTTTCCATCTCTTTTTCAATAATGCGGATCGAATCGACCGGATCGGACTCGTCCGGCGGCGCAATATCCACCACATGCAACAGCAAGCCTGTGCGTGACAGATGTTTGAGGAACTTAATCCCCAGACCGGCGCCTTCCGCCGCCCCTTCGATCAATCCCGGAATATCGGCCATCACAAAACTGCTTTCCGGCGACACACGCACCACCCCCAGATTCGGGTAAAGTGTGGTGAAAGGATAGTTGGCGACCTTGGGACGCGCCGCCGATACGGCGCTAATCAAACTCGATTTACCCGCATTCGGCAAGCCCAGCAAGCCCACATCCGCCAATACTTTCAATTCCAGCATCAGATTGCGCTCTTCGCCCGGTTCACCCGGCGTACACTGGCGCGGCGTACGGTTGCGGCTGCTCTTGAAATGGGTATTACCCAAACCGTGGCGCCCGCCCTGAGCCACCACCAGCTTTTGGCCGTGCTCGGTCAAGTCTCCCAAGAATTCCAAGGTATCCGTATCGGTCACCGTCGTGCCCACCGGCACCAGAATCACTAGATCTTCGCCGGCCGAACCGGTTTTTTGCTGCCCCATGCCCGAATGACCGTTCTGCGCCTTGAAGTGTTTGGTATAGCGGAAATCAACCAACGTATTCAGGTTACGGTCGGCCTGCAGAATCACACTACCGCCATCGCCGCCATCGCCGCCGTTAGGGCCTCCAAACGGAATAAACTTTTCGCGACGAAAAGCGACTATACCGTTACCGCCCTTACCCGCTTCAACGTATATGGGAGCTTCATCAACAAAATGCATGGGGAGTTGCCTCTAGGATTGTGGGAATGGAAAGTGCCAATTTTAACATTAGGGGTTAGGGTCTGTTGAAAATTCAACAGACCTTAAAAAGCCCTAACTTTAATCGACCGTTGTGCGATTATGCGCACATACAAAAAAGCCCCGCTAAGGCGGGGCTTTCTCGTTATCGTCCAAATAAGATTATTCAGTAACGATAGTAACGTAGGTACGTACTGGGTTACCTTTAGATACAAACGCAACTTGACCGGTTGCTTTTGCAAATAGGGTATCATCTTTACCGCGACCAACGTTCACACCTGGGTGGAACTTAGTACCACGTTGACGAACAAGGATGCTGCCCGCGTTGACTTGTTCACCACCGAAGCGCTTGACACCCAAGCGTTTGGCATTGGAATCGCGACCGTTTTTAGTACTACCTGCTGCCTTCTTATGAGCCATGGTATTGTCCTTCTGTTAACCGGATTGCCCCCTACTCAGAAACAATCCCGTTTGAGATTCATAAATTAAGCTGAAATCTTACCGATTTTAACTTCAGTGTAGTTTTGGCGGTGACCTTGTTTAGTCTTAGATCGGTTCTTACGACGACGGAACTTGATGATAGTCACTTTCTTGCCACGACCGTTTGATTCAACGGTAGCAGAAACTTTAGCACCTTCAACAACAGGCGAACCAACTTTAACGTCAGCGCCTTCACCCACCATCAGTACTTCGTCAAACTCAACCGCATCACCTACTTCGGCATTCAAAGATTCAATGCGAATAACCTGACCTTCACGAACTCGATACTGCTTACCACCGGTTTTAATAACTGCGTACATACATATCTCCCGGATATCTAAATTCTTTTTAATAAGCCGCTATTTAGCGAAGGCGGAATTATATAGTTTTTTTAAAAAAAGATCAAAACAATTTGAGTGCTTTGCATGACCAATGCCCATCTTGACTCACTCTGTTAAATGAGCGTTTTTTGACATCTTTTTGACCGTAAGCACTGTTCTTTGCCAATTTT
>JACXUQ010000031.1 GCA_014763835.1 Thiotrichales bacterium | reverse complement strand
GTCAGGTTCTGGGTTATTCGCCGCAGGAATTCAAGCAGCATTTTGCCCATTACCTGACCCATCATCCCGATAACAGCAAGGTCGAAGAGAATACGCAACGCTCTTTGCAGGGGGAGCAGGTACCGGCCTACTCGGTGGAGGTGCGTCACAAGAACGGTTCGATTCTGTGGCTTCAGGTGCAGGAGTTTGCGGTATGCAATGAGCATGGCGAGGTCATTGCCATTGAGGGGATCGCCACTGACATTACCGAGCACAAAGCGCTACAGCAAGCGGTGAAAAAGCAGAACGAGCGCCTGGCCAAGGCTCAGGAACTGGCGCACATGGGCTGCTGGGAACTGGATATGGTTGCCAATAAACTGAGTTGGTCGGATGAGGTTTATAAGATCTTTGAACTCGACCCGGCGAACGTCGAGCCTTTCTATTCGCTGTTCCTGCAAACGGTGTTGGCGGAGGACCGCGAGAAGGTCGATCGCGCCTACCAACGTTCGTTGCAGTTGCGTGAAGCTTACCGGATTGATCACCGTTTGCAGATGGCCGACGGGCGTATCAAATATGTAGTGGAAGAGTGCGAAACCGATTTCGATGCACAAGGCAGGCCATTGGTTTCGCGCGGTACGGTACAGGATGTGACCGCCATTTGGAGTCTGAAGCAGCAGGTGATGCACGAGCAGGCCCTGTTGACGGAAACCGAGAATATCGCCCGCATCGGCTCCTGGGAGTGGGATTTGGTCACCAATGAGGTCTGGTATTCGGCCGGTTGCTACAAAATCCACGGTTTTGAAGCGGGCAGAAAACTGGTGCATGAGGACTTTTTGGCGCAAGTGCCCGCGGACGAAAAACCGGCGGTGCAACAGGTGATTCAACGCGCGATTGAGAGTGGCCGAAGACCGTTTGTACCATTTGGCGCATCATGACCCTTTAACGGGGCTGGCCAACCGCGAGCTGTTCTCGCGACTGCTGCAGCAGGCGGTTGTTGATGCGCGGCGTAAACAGAAACAGCTCGCGGTGTTTTTTATCGACCTCGATCATTTCAAACAGATCAACGATTCGATGGGACATCATGTAGGCGATCAGGTGCTTGATCAGGTTTCTCAGCGTCTGGTTGCCGCTATCCGTCAATCGGATATTATCGCCCGTTTGGGCGGGGACGAATTTGCCGTACTGCTGCGCGATTTCGAGTCGCCGGATGACATGGTGCCGTTGGCCGAAAAGATGTTCAAGGCGCTGGAAAAGTCGCTGCAGGTGGATAACAGCAAGTTTTATGTGGGGGCGAGTATCGGCATCAGTATCTACCCTCAGGATGGCGTTACTTCGGATGTACTGCTGCGCAATGCCGATGCCGCGATGTACCGTGCCAAGGGGAACGACCGCAACACCCATGCGTTCTATACCGACGAATTGACACGTAAGGCGTTGCAGCATGTGCAGCTGGAAAGCGAACTGCGACGTGCGCTTAAAAATGCCGAGTTTGAACTGCATTATCAACCCAAATACGACTGCCGCAGCCGGCAGATAGTCGGCTCGGAAGCCCTGATCCGCTGGAACCATCCGCAGAAAGGCTTGCTGATGCCGGGGGCGTTTATTGCTGAAGCCGAGAAAAGCGATCTGATTATCGAAATCGGTGAGTGGGTCATGCGCGAGGCTTGTCGACAGAATGTGCAGTGGCGTCAGCAGGGACTCAATCCCGGCAAGGTGTCGGTGAACCTGTCCGGCAGGCAGATCAGCAAGTACAGTTTGGTGGATACGGTCAAAGAGGTGCTGGACGCTACCCGATGCCAGCCGCAGTGGTTGGAGCTGGAGGTGGTCGAGCGTTTTGTAATGTCCTCGCCAGAACAGGCGTTAAAGGTGTTTGAGCAGATTCATGCGCTGGGCGTGCAGTTTGCCCTTGATGATTCCGGCATTGAGCACTCTTCGTTGGTCTATCTTAAGAAGCTGCCGCTCAAAATCCTGAAAATAGACAGTTCCTTTATTCGCGATGTACCCGAAGATAAAAACGATATGGCGATTATCCAGGCGATTCTCGCCATGGCCAAAAGCCTGGGGTTAACGACGGTGGCTGAGGGCGTTGAAAAGCCGGAACAACTGGCTTTTCTGCTGGAGCAGGGTACGGATCTGTTCCAAGGGTTTCTGTTAAGCCGTCCTTTGCCGGCTAAGACGTTTGAGGCGCTGCTCAAGGCGTAAGCGCCGGCGGCGCTAAAACGTGTCGAGAAAGCTGAAATCCACTGTCGGTAAGGCCTCAAAAAGCGGTTTTGCAAAAAAATAACCCTGCATGAGGCGCACGCCGCGATCATAGAAGAAATGGACTTCTTCGATGCGTTCCACTCCTTCCGCCAATACGGTGATTTTAAGTTCCTGACACATCTTAAGCAGGTGTTTGGCAATGATTTGCTTGGTGAGATCCCGATCAATGTTGCGCACCAGTTCTATGTCTAATTTGAGTACATTGGGTAAAAAATGCGCCAACATATTCAAGCCGGCGTGGCCTGCGCCGAAGTCGTCCAATGCGGTGACGAATCCCTGGGTTTGATAGTACTGAAAGATTTTGGTCAGATGTTGAGGGTCTGCGACGTGTTCGGACTCGGTCACTTCAAACATAATATTTTTAACCGGAAAGCCAAACTGTTCCGCTGCCTGTATGGTGCTCTGAATGCAATGTTTGGGTTCGTACACCGCATTGGGCAGGAAATTGATGCTTAAAACACAATCTATCTGCAGTTGACTGGCCAGGGCGATGGCTTTGACTCGACAGGCCTGGTCAAAGGCGTAACGTTTATCGTCGTTGACCCGTTTGAGCACTGTTCCGGCCGTCTGATCCTGCAAATCTCTCACCAGTGCCTCGTAGCCGAATACGCGGCGGTTTTCGAGGTCTACAATCGGCTGAAAAGCAAAACTGAAATCGAAGCCCAACGGTGCGTGACATTGTTTGCAGCCGGATGATAGATTTTCCTGACAGAGTTCGATGTCGTTTGCTCTCATTGCAGCTCCTTTTTTTCAGAAGTGGGCGGGGCAGGAGGAAATTGCGTCAGTATTTTGGAGACGACTGCCTGGATATACTCGGTAGTTTGTTGGGGGGTGGCCTGCTCAGTGATTAATGCCGGACTGCTGCCGCGCCATAACACCCGCCCGTTGATATCCAAAATATCGATGATTAAACGCCCTTCCTCTTCTTCATAGTATTGCGGCGGCGTCTGCAACATCACCCCGCTATGACGGCCGAAAGCACCGAAGCCGAAGGTCGGGGACAGCGGGTCGGGGCGCAGCACCGTTTTGAATTCGACATGATAGGTGATATAGGCGTTGGCGTTATCGGTCTGCAGTCGTAAACCTTGTGAATGCAAACTGCTTGCAGTCGCCTGTTCGATGCGGCTCGCCAGCAGGGGGTGTTGCTGCGCGAATTCGACCGCTTTGGGTGAAACTTGCATTGAAGCCGGCAGCCATTGCAAGGTTTTAATGGCGTTTAAGTTAACCTGCGGGTCGTAATCCTGATAGACGCTAATGCCGGAACAGCCGCTGAATGCCAACAGCGTTAGCATTAGCCAGAATGTGCGTGTTAGGTGTTTCATGGCGACTCCTGCGGTGGTTTTGGCAAACATAGATTTTATTTTATGTTTTTTTGCCGATGCGGGGGAGAGGTTTGTGGTTCGCCGGCGGAATAATCTGCGGGATGTTGAAAACAAAAAAGCCCGTGCCAAAAGAGGCGCCGGGCTTTATAAATAGTGGTGCGGATGGAGAGACTCGAACTCTCAAGGATTGCTCCACACGGACCTGAACCGTGCGCGTCTACCAATTCCGCCACATCCGCAAGCGGTAAGACGCGAATTGTAGCATTTTGACATGGCGCGTCAATAGGGTGTTGAAAATTTAATTGCATGAACGGGGGGCAGGCTGCGAAAGTTCAGTATCGTTTTCCCGCACTGGGTACAATGTGTCGCATAACAGTTGAGGGTGGGGCAAATGAAACAGCAGACGGCGGCAGTTGGACGGTTTAATCGGCTTAAGGTGGTCAAAGAGGTGGAGTTTGGACTCTATATGGATGGCGGACGCTTGGGGGAGGTATTGCTGCCCAAGCGTTATGTTCCCGCCAATGCCAAATCAGGCGATTGGCTGGAGGTGTTTATCTACCTTGATTCCCAGGATCGGCTGGTGGCGACTACCGAAAAACCGTTGGCAAGTGTTGGTGAGGTGGCGTATTTGCGTGTTACCCAGGTCAACCGCACCGGCGCTTTCCTGAATTGGGGGATGCCCAAAGATCTGTTGGTGCCCTATTCCGAGCAGCGGGTGCCGATGGAGGCGGGGCGCTCTTATGTGGTCTACCTTTATCTGGACAACAGCGGACGCATTGCCGCTTCGAGTAAATTGAGTTTATATCTGGACGAGCACAACGGTGATTTCAGAAGCGGCCAGGCGGTCAATCTGCTGGTGGCCAGCCGTAGCCAGATGGGCTACACCGCCGTCATCAACGGCACGCATCTGGGGCTGATTCATCATTCGGAACTGCTGCAGCCGCTGCATATGGGGCAGAAGGTTAAAGGCTATATCCAGTCGATCCGTGACGACGGCAAAATCAATCTGACGTTGCAACAGCCCGGGCAGGCCGGCAGGGACGAGTTGGCCGAACAGATTCTGCAGCATTTGCAAGCGCAGGGTGGGCGTTCCGATTTAACCGATTACAGCACGCCCGAGGCGATTTTTGCACAATACCGCGTCAGCAAGGCGCGTTACAAAAAGACCTTGAGCCAGCTTTACAAAGCGCGCAAGATCGAAATCTTTGACGACCATATCGCCCTGGCTAAAGGCAAGAACCGATAATGAAACGCATCGGGTTCTGGGTTTGTTTGTGGTGGTTGGCGTTGCCGGCGCAGGCGTTTGAATGGCAGTATAATGCGTTACTGGCGCAACAGGCACAGGGTTTTAAGTCGGTGGCCGACCAGAGCCGTTTTGCGGCTAATGTATTCACCTTTTAACATGCCGACGGCTGGGAGTATGGTTCCAATTTTCTGTCTATCGATATCACTGTGCCCGAACGGGGTGACCATCAGTTTTACGGCGAGTTTTCGCCGAGCCTGTCATGGAAAAAGTTGTTTTCACTGTCGGCCATGCCTGTTTGGTTGAAGGATGTGAGTTTCACGGCCACCTGGGAAAAGGGCGAGCACGCTGAGGCCAAACTGATTGGTTTGGGCATGGACTTGAATGTGCCGGATTGGAGGCTGTTGAAGCTGGCGCTGTATCAGCGTTATTCGCAAAGCGATTTCTATCCGGACGAGCAGGGATCGGCGCCGCAGTTGACGGTGGTATGGGTTCGGAATTTTTCGGCAGGCCGGGTCAACTGGCTGTTTGAGGGATTTATGGATTATGCCTGGGCGGAAAGCACTCTGGGCAGATCCGACCGTATGTTGATTCAACCGCGTTTAATGTTTGATGTAGGCACTTGGTGGGAGCAGCCCAGGCAGTGGTGGCTCGGGGTGGAACACAGTGTTTGGTACAACAAATATGGCGTTAAAGGGATTGACGAATCCGTGACCCAGGCGGCCATTAAGTGGCAGTTCTAACTTGCATCAAGAGGGTATAGTGAGCAAAGCGCATAAACAGGGACGAATCAAAACTGCCAAACGACACCCGCCGAGCAAGACAGGCTCGCTCAATGGACTGGGCGAGGTGCGCATTATCGGCGGGGACTGGCGCGGGCGAAAACTGCCGGTGTTGACCGCGCAAGGGTTGCGCCCAACCTCCGACCGGGTGCGCGAAACCCTGTTCAACTGGTTGCAGTTCGAGATTGCCGGGGCGGCCTGTCTGGATGTATTTGCGGGGTCGGGCGCCTTGGGGTTTGAAGCCTTGTCGCGCGGCGCCAAAAACTGTGTTTTTCTGGAGTTGGGCGCCGACAATGCGGCGCAGTTGCGTGCCAATGCAACCCGCCTCGGCACAAACAGCGCCGAGATGGTGCTAACCGACAGTTTGCAGTGGCTGGCACAACCGGCTTCCCAAGCGTTTGATGTGGTGTTTCTGGATCCCCCCTTCAATCAGGGGCTGATGCAGCCCGCGGTGGAGCTATTGTTCAAAAACGGCTGGCTGCAAACTGAACAGGCCTGGTTGTATCTTGAGCAGGAGAAAAACCTGCCGTGGCCGACGTTGCCTGAGGGTTGGGTTTGTCATCGGGAGAAAACCACCTCTCAGGTGCGTTTCGGGCTATTCTGCCGGAGCTGACCACTTGCCTATCCGCGTAGTCGGGCATCCAAATGATCAACAACCTCCGCCCAATCGGCATCTTCGGCAATGGCCTGCCGGAGAAAAGCGGCTTGGGCGTCTGTCCAAAAAGGCGCGTCAGCCAAGGGGATGGCGCGATCCATGCCTTGATGGGCGCCAATAAAGCGGTCGATCGCCTCATCCGTATCGGCCAGGCCGAGTTGTGCAAACAGGGCATTCAAGTTGTGGTCGAGCGTGTCCATGGTTTTATCCTTGAATTTAAAAGAAAAACGGCAATTTCCATAACAACCGAATTTTTATCATACGCCTTTTTTTAGCGGCCGCAAAGCCGGCGGTTTGCGGTATCATAAGCGCTTCGTTTAACTTCTTCGGTGAATCTTTACATGAGTATTACCGCCATCTATCCCGGCACGTTTGACCCGATTACCTGCGGGCATTTCGATTTGATTGAGCGTGCGGCGCGTTTTTACGACCGTCTGGTCATTGCCGTGGCTGACAACCGCAATAAAAAGTCGTTGTTTACATTGGAAGAGCGCGTCGCCTTGGCCAAGGAAGTGACCGCACAGATGCCGAATGTCGAGGTCTTGGGATTCAGCGGCCTGCTGGTGGATTTTGTGCGTGAGATTAACGGCAATGTGCTGCTGCGCGGTCTGCGCGCCGTGTCCGACTTTGAATACGAATTCCAGCTGGCGTCCATGAACCGCAAACTGGCGCCGGAGGTCGAGACCATGTTTATGACGCCGGCGGAGCAGTATGCCTTTATCTCGTCGTCATTGGTGCGCGAGATTTCCGCACTGGGCGGGGATGTCAGCGAGTTTGTGCATCCGCGCGTGGCCGAAGCCTTGCGCAGTAAACAAAATCAATAAAGCCGGTTTGACGATTTAGCGATTGACGGTTTCCAGATAGTAAGGAACCTGCACCTGCTTGCCATCGGGCTGGTGGATAATCACGGTGATCTGCCACTGCATGGTCTGGTTGGTGCAGAAGGCGAGCATGGACGTGCCGACAAAACGGTTGGGTTTGGTGGAGGTCAAGGTGACGCGGTTGTAACCCATATACATATTGATGCCGGAAATATCCAGCTCCACTTTCTGGGCAGGTAAGCCGTTAATATCGGCTTCGATGCCCAGCGGTTTGGCGATGGGAATGGGATGCGGGCTGATTTTCAGGGTGACGCTGGCATTGCCTTGGGTGACCGTGCAGCTTTGCTGGTGCAGATCGCACTGCTTGAGCAGCGGCCACTGCTCGACATTTTCGGGCGCATTGCGCTCGCAGCCGTAAAGCACGCCGACAGCCGGCAGCATGGCAAGAAAAATAACAATTAAACGTTTCATTATGGCCTCATCATACTGGCTTTTTAGTAGGGCTACAATCCCATCCTGCTGCGTGTCGCGCTCTTGATGCGCTTACTATTTGACCCTCACCCACGCGCCATTTTCCAGTTTCACCTCATACGCCGCCCAGCGGGCAAACTCCTGACGTGTCACACAGTCGGAACGTTTAGGTGCCCGTCCGACTATCTGCCGGAATATCACCCAGTCTTTGTGGGGATCGGACTCTTGCTGTTCGTCGATAATCTGGCGGATGCTCCAGTCTTCGCCAAAACAGCCGTTGCTGTAGCATTTGCCGAGCTTAATCTGATCGGCCGTCAAAATAGCGTGCTCTTTGGCATGCAGGTTTGCCAGTTGAAAAATCCGCTTCAACTCTTCCTCATGCACATCCACAAACGAATCAATGGATTTGAGTGCCGCCAGAAAGTCTTCATGCTGTAACGGCATGGCCGCGTTGGAAACGGTCGATTTGGCGGCTTGCAGCTTGGCCGGATAACGCCGCCAGGCGAACAGATTGTTAAAGAGCACGGCCAGTAGGACGATGGCGAGAGCATTGATGAATACCGGTGTCACCACAAATTGATAGCCTAAGGCATGAACGCTCTCGCCGCCGATAATGGCGGTCAGAGCCGTGGCGCCGCCGGGCGGATGAAGACAGCCGAGGTAGTACATGGCGGTGATGCTCAGGCCGACGGCGAGGCTGCCGGCGATCACCGGGTCTTTAATCCAGAGTGCGCAGCTCACGCCGATAAGGGCGGAGGTAAGGTGTCCGCCGATGACCGGCCAAGGCTGGGACAGCGGGCCGTGCGGTATGGCAAACAGCAGCACGGCACTGGCCCCCATTGAGGCGACGATGCCCCAGGCGGGTTGCAGCGCTAAAAAATGCAGGCTGCTGAACATCACCAGCAAAATTGCGAGAAAGCCGCCTAATCCGGAGAGTAGTTTTTCGCTGTGGCTGGTGGTGCGATTAAGCGGCCAATATTTTTTTAAGAGATCTTTATGCATTTTGCGGCTGGCGAAGCGTTTTGTGATGGCTGAAATTCGTTTGTTAACGGATTGAAAATAGCATGTTTATCGATGAACTACAATGTATTAGCGTTGTTTGCTTGACTTGTTATACGTAGTCTTTATAATTTACACGTTATGTATTAAAGGTAATATCTAGATGGAGCCTAGGCAACCCGAACAATTGGTGCAATCCTTTTTGATGGGCAGCAAGCAGACCCGTTCCGGGCAGCGCCGCCTGTTGCTGTTGAGCAAGATTGCTACCTTGGGATCGCTGTCGTCGGCCGCCCGCGCTTGTGGCATGAGCTATAAAGGCGCCTGGCAGGCAATTGAGGCTATGAACCTCGCGGCCGGCGAGGAGTTGGTCATTGCGCAGAAGGGCGGAAGCGGCGGTGGGGGCATGGTGCTGACGCCGGCCGGTGAGCAGCTGGTGGCGGCTTATCACCTGTTTAACGAGCAGATGCAGCACTGGATGCGCGAGTTGGAGAAACTCTCGCCGGGGGTGCTCAGTCAGTTGGAAATCATGAGGAAAATCGCCATGCGAACCAGTGCACGCAACCTGTTTCACGGAACGGTCAGGGAGATCAAAAAAGGGCCGGTCAACAGCGAAGTGGTGTTGTCTGTGGGGCAGGGATTGGATGTGGTGGCGCAGATCACGCCGGAAAGTCTGGAGCGTTTGGGTCTGGACATCGGTGCCGATGCTTATGCGCTCATCAAGGCGAGCTGGGTGATTTTGAGCGAAGATACGGCGGGCCGTTTCAAAGTCAGTGCACGTAATCAGTTTTGCGGCCATATCAGCGCGATTGAAAAGGGCGCGGTCAATAGCGACGTGACGGTCGAGCTGGGAGACGGACTGCGTGTTTCGGCGATCGTGACCAATACCAGCCTTGAAGAGATGGGGCTCGAAGTGGGGGCTCGTTGTTGCGCCTTGGTGAAATCGAGTCATGTGTTATTGGCGGTAGCGGATTGATGTAAGCATACAACCACGAAGTTCACGAAGAACACGAAGTTTTTAAAACTTTTTGAGAGCTTTGCACGAGTGGGGCGCGAAATAAAAATGAGGAAAAAATTGGCTGCTTGAGGCGGAAAACGCAGCTAATAGCTCGCTATTAGCAAGTTTTT
>JACXUQ010000346.1 GCA_014763835.1 Thiotrichales bacterium | reverse complement strand
GCGTTGTGCTTTTACATAAGCCTGAATCTGTTCCGCCCTGCCAGGCATTTTCACCAAATTATTCGGATGCGGCACCATGACTAATAGATCCAATTCAGACAGATGCTGAATATCGACCTCCAAAACCTCCGCTACCGTCAAACTGAACGCTGCCAAGCGCGCATCGTTAAACCACTTTGATTGCAGTTCAACATGCACTTTATCCTGCAAAGCCGCAACTGCCTGAACGGGCTTAAACAGCCAGGTTTCCTCAATCAAACTTGACGCCCCGACGGTACCCGGCTCCTCCCACCACAAACCGTAAGCCAGTTTCTTTAACAGACTGTTGAGACCGTCCTTGTATAGACTGGACGCTCTGCCCGCATACGAATAGAGTCCATCATCCAGATAAATCCCTTTGGGCTTCAGCCCAAGTCTATGAAGACAATGCATGGCAAATTGAAACTCAACCCGCCGGTCGCTGCCCACGGCAATAATATCTGGCTGAGCCGCCTCAACTCCGGCTTGCAAAGCAGCAAAATTGCGGCGCCGCTCGTGCATTTTCTCTATCAGCCCTTTGGCTTCTGCGCAAAATAGCTGCACCTCAACAAAAGGCGTCTCTTTCCACGCCAATAACGCCTGATAATATGGGTTGTTTTGACATCGCTTCTGGTCAATCAGCCAAAGCCGTTTTTCCGCTTGAGGAAACTGCAATGCAACCGCAGCACTAATTAGTACATTCAGCGGTGTAGAGGGCATGAAGAGCATAGATTGCATTTAGACACTTCCGACTTTCATGCGTATTTCGTCAAGCGAATGCGATTCGATCACTAAGGCTTCCAGTAACCTCTGCATTTCCCATGGCAGCGTCTGTTGCGCATGACGGATAGACCACACTGTCATGTTCGGCATTAACAGCCGTGACGTCAGCAGCGTAGAGGAGAATTCGGCAATCAAGGTTGCTCTTGATAACAGCGGCAACAACACCTCAAAGGGCATGGCTGAAGGCAGCACCATCACCCGCTCCGAAACAGCAGCCAAATTCAGCAAATCACGCCCGTTGGCATTAGGGTGATACTTTATGGCAACCGTTTTAGCCTGGGCAACCAACTGCTCGACTAACTGACGGATAGACTGACTATAATCAGGAAAACGGCTAAAGTTCTTTTGATCGGTAATCGTCAACACATAATCCACATCTGCCAAATCGGCAGGCAAATCATACAGGCCGGCCCAGCAACCGATAAACGCATGGAAAGACTCAGAGGATGCACCTTGCAAGGGCAGTTGCACCCGTGGTTTTTCCTGCAACGCCGCACACGCCAGTTCGGGATAAGCCAGCCAGGCTTCATCAACATACTTGGAAGCACCGATGGTCGGGGGTGTATGCCACCAATGCCCATACACCAGCTTTTTCAGTCCCTGGTCAATCCACTTATCGGCAAACGACTGCGACGCCTTGCGCCCAACGTAGCTGAACAACCCCTCATCCAAATAAACCGCGCTGACGTCTGGAAAAACTTTTCTTAAATGATAGACGACGGACTGGAATTCAATATGACGATCATTGCCTACAAAGACACGACTTACCTGATTCGCCTTGGCAAAGGCTAAGATCTCTCGGGCATTACGCTTACGTTGTTTGGTGCTTTTGTCACCGTCATCAAGAAATAATAGCTGTTCGACGCTTCCCGCCAAACGTGTACAGCAAGGCAACAAGGCCTCATAACGTTTTTTGTCGAACCGAATGAAGACCAGCAAGGCCTTGGCATCAGGACGCGATTCCAATACCAATGCGGCGATCAGCAAATGAAAAATCGAAGAGATGAAATAGAGTTCATTTCTCATGCGATGACAAGATTCCGGTAATCACATCACGGGCGTG
>JACXUQ010000345.1 GCA_014763835.1 Thiotrichales bacterium | reverse complement strand
GAGATGGCTACACGAATAAAAATGGTTAAAAATAGCCTGATTTTTGTTGAAAAACTTGCTAATAGCGAGCTATTAGCTGCGTTTTCCGCCTCAACCAGCGAATTTTTTCCTCATTTTTATTTCGCGCCCCACTCGTGCAAAGCTCTCTTATTATAGAAACGCCTGTTGCTGTGAACATGACTTTAAAATGACTTTTTACTAAAAATTACTAATGGCAGAGCATTAGAAAAATTAAGCAACAGCAGCAATCATTAACGCGCTCAAGCCGGCTGCATCCAAAGTAGTTTTAACTGCAACTGGGTGCGACCGGCAAAGCGGTTAAGGCTAGGCTGATAGACGCAATGCACGCTGTCCCCCTCGCTGAAAGCGAGAGGTTGATCGGCATCTTCCCGGGCATTAAAGTAGATGGCGGATAACAGCTTGCCCTGCGCTGTACGCAGCTTGCAGGAAAGATGGGTTTTATGCTCGCCGACCGGTTTGAGTTGCAACAACTCGAAATGACCGTCAAACGTCGCCTGCGGCCATTCGCGGCCATAGGGCTCCAATGCATTTAAATGCGGAATCAACTCGGGAAGCAGATAACTGTCATCTAGCTGACCGTCTGTTTCCAGTAGCGGGGCAGGCGGGTTATCGCCCAACTGTTGGCGAATAGCGGTTTCAAACAGTTCGGCAAACACGGCGTATTTTTCCAGCGGGATCATGCAGCCGGCCGCTCCCTTGTGCCCCCCCATAGAACGGAACAGTTCGGAATCCTGCTCCGACATCCATTGAAACGCCTCACGCAAATCCACCTGTGGCACGATGCCTCGGCCGCTTCCAGCCAGAAATCCGTCTTTCAGATCCGTCAGAATAACCGTTGGCAAACCGAACTTTTCGCCGATGCGCGTGGCGATAATCCCCTGAATGCCGGCATTGCCCTGCAACGCCACCGCCAGACTGTATTTCTGCGGATGATAGAGCGCTTTCGCTTCATTCAACGCCATCTGCAGCATACCTTGCTGTTGTGCACGACGCTCCTGATTGTCTTCATCCAATTGGATAAGGTGGCCATGTGCTTCATCGACCGTTTGCGCGGTGAGAAAATTGAATGCGGTAGTCACATCACTGACACGACTGGCCGCATTGATACGCGTGGCCACCTGAAAAGCCAGATATTCCGCATTGAAAGGTTCCCCTTGATTGTCGTTGAGACGCAACATCGCCTGCCAAGCGGGTTGGTCAAACTGATTGATCAACTGCAGCCCGGCATGCACAATGGCGCGGTTGTTCGGGCTCTGCAAACTCACGCTATCGGCGATCGTTCCCAGAGAAACATTGAGCGCCAGCGCCTTCAAAGAAGGGCTGTCCGGGGGCAGATAGCCTCGCTGAACCAGTTCCTGGCGTACCTGTGTCATCACCAGAAAAATCACAAAGCAACCGGCTACGGTCTTGTCGTAGTCACACCCTTGCTGCTGCGGATTCACCGTGCAGGCGGCGCTGACTGGCGCGCCCTCAATCGGCATCTGGTGGTGATCGGTTACGCACACTGCAATGCCGCCCTCTTTAAGACGCTTTATACGTGGCTCGTCGCTGGAGCCTTGGTCGGCGGAAATCACCAGCGACACGGGTTGCTGAATCGCCAGAATGCGCTCGCAAACCTCGTCGGTAATACCATAACCCGTTTTACGCTCGCCAATCAGATGAACCACGCGTTCTTTAGGCACCTTGAAATAATCGACCAGCGCAGTCACCGCCACCCACGCCGAAGTGACCCCATCGGTATCGTAATCCGTGGCCAGTACAATCACTCCGTCGGAAAGAATCGCATCGGCAATCAGGCGTGCCGCTTCACGGGAATTTTTCAACGCGTCGGGATGCTGGATATGTTTTAATTTCGGGAAAATCGTT
>JACXUQ010000344.1 GCA_014763835.1 Thiotrichales bacterium | reverse complement strand
TACTGCGCAAAATCTTCCGGATCATAACCCAGATTAGGCGCCAGCCATTTCTCCGCTTCGGCAACTGTCCAGCCTTTGCGGTGGGCGTAGTCTTCAACCTGGTCGCGGCCGACCGAGCCGATGCCGAAATATTTCGATTGCGGATGCGCGTAGTAAACACCGGAAACGGCCGCAGTCGGATACATGGCATAGCTTTCGGTGATTTGCAGGCCGATGGCGCTGTCCGGTTTGAGCAGTTCCCAGATCGTGCCTTTTTCGGTGTGTTCCGGGCAGGCCGGGTAGCCGGGTGCCGGGCGGATGCCGAGATATTTCTCTTTAATCAGCTCTTCGTTGCTGAGGTTTTCATCCGGCGCATAACCCCATTCGGTTTTACGCACCATTTCGTGCAGGGCTTCGGCAAAGGCCTCGGCAAAGCGGTCTGCCAGCGCTTTCAACATAATCGACTCATAGTCGTTGTGTTGAGCTTCAAACTCGGCGACCTTTTCATCCACGCCGATCCCGCCGGACACGGCAAACAGGCCGACATAATCGGCAATACCGGTTTCTTTCGGTGCCACATAATCGCTCAAACACTGGTTATAACCGCCGCGCTTTTTCTCCGCCTGTTGACGCAGATTGTGCAGTACGGTCAGCACTTCGCTACGCGATTCGTCGGTATAGACTTCAATATCGTCGCCGATGGCATTGGCCGGATAGAAGCCGTAGACCGCTTTGGCGGTAATCCATTTTTCGGCGATGATTTTTTCCAGCATCGCCTGCGCATCGGCATAGACTTTACGCGCTTCTTCCCCAACCACATCGTCGTCGAGAATACGCGGGAACAGACCGTGCAACTCCCACGACTGGAAGAATGGCGACCAGTCGAAACGTTCCAGCAGTTTTTCCAGCGGGAAATCTTCGATCACGCGGGTGCCGAGGAAAGACGGTTTAACCGGCTGGTAGCCGTTCCAATCGATTTCGATGCGGTTTTCGCGCGCCTTATTGATCGGGATACGTTTGACCTCTTTGGCGCGGGCTTTGCGTTCTTCACGCACCTGCTCGTATTCGGCTTTGATTTGGGCGGCAAAGTCGGCTTTCAGATCGTTGGAGATCAGGCTTTGCGCCACACCGACGGCGCGCGAAGCATCCTTGACGTAAACCACCGGATGCGAATACTGCGGCTCGATCTTGACTGCCGTATGCGCTTTGGAGGTGGTGGCGCCGCCGATCAGCAGCGGCAGGTTCATGCCGCGCTCTTCCATCAGTTTGGCGACATTCACCATCTCTTCCAAAGACGGGGTAATCAGGCCGGACAGGCCGATGACATTGGCGCCTTGCTCGATCGCGGTGTCCAGAATCTTCTCCGCCGGCACCATCACGCCGAGGTCGATGACCTCGAAGTTGTTACACTGCAGCACCACGCCGACGATATTCTTGCCGATGTCGTGCACGTCGCCCTTAACGGTGGCCATGACAATCTTGCCATTGGCCTGGCCTTCGGTTTTGGCGGCGAGAATGTAGGGGTCAAGATAGGCCACCGCGCGCTTCATCACGCGCGCCGATTTCACCACCTGCGGCAGGAACATTTTGCCCGAACCGAACAGGTCGCCGACCACATTCATGCCGTCCATCAACGGGCCTTCAATCACCGACAGGCCGGAGCCGAGTTTTTGGTAGGCTTCTTCGGTGTCGGCTTCGATAAAGTCGGTAATGCCTTTTACCAGTGCGTGTTCCAGACGTTTTTCCACCGGGGCGTCGCGCCACGCCAAATCGGCTTCCTTGCCGGCAGCGCCACCGCCGGAGCGGAACTCTTCGGCGACTTCCAGCAAGCGTTCGCCGGCTTCGGGATCTTTGTTCAAAATCACGTCTTCAACCGCCAGGCGCAGTTTTTCCGGCAGGTCGTCGTAAAT
>JACXUQ010000343.1 GCA_014763835.1 Thiotrichales bacterium | reverse complement strand
GGCAGCCTGCGAAAAGCTCCGGGGAGTCGGCAACAGACTTTGATCCGGAGATGTCCGAATGGGGAAACCCGGCCCTAGTGGTCATCCCTTGACTGAATACATAGGTCTTGGGAAGCGAACGCGGCGAACTGAAACATCTAAGTAGCTGCAGGAAAAGAAATCAACCGAGATTCCCCAAGTAGCGGCGAGCGAACGGGGAGGAGCCCTGAAGTGGTTGAACGTTTAGTGGAACAGACTGGAAAGTCTGGCGATACAGAGTGATAGCCTCGTACACGACAAGCCTCAACCATGATGACGAGTAGGGCGGGACACGTGAAATCCTGTCTGAATATGGGGGGACCATCCTCCAAGGCTAAATACTACTTACCGACCGATAGTGAACTAGTACCGTGAGGGAAAGGCGAAAAGAACCCCGGCGAGGGGAGTGAAATAGAACCTGAAACCGTGTGCGTACAAGCAGTAGGAGCGGAGAGATTCCGTGACTGCGTACCTTTTGTATAATGGGTCAGCGACTTAATGATCGTGGCAAGCTTAACCGATTAGGGGAGGCGTAGGGAAACCGAGTCTGAATAGGGCGATAGTCGCGGTCATTAGACCCGAAACCGGAGCGATCTATCCATGGCCAGGATGAAGGTTGGGTAAAACCAACTGGAGGTCCGAACCCACAAATGTTGAAAAATTTGGGGATGAGCTGTGGATCGGAGTGAAAGGCTAATCAAGCCCGGAGATAGCTGGTTCTCCTCGAAAGCTATTTAGGTAGCGCCTCGTATCTCACTCTCGGGGGTAGAGCACTGTTATGGCTAGGGGGTCATCCCGACTTACCAAACCATTGCAAACTCCGAATACCGAGAAGTGCAATTACGGGAGACAGACGGTGGGTGCTAACGTCCATCGTCAAGAGGGAAACAACCCAGACCGCCAGCTAAGGTCCCTAAATCTGTGCTAAGTGGGAAACGATGTGGGAAGGCATAGACAGCTAGGAGGTTGGCTTAGAAGCAGCCATCCTTTAAAGAAAGCGTAATAGCTCACTAGTCAAGTCGGCCTGCGCGGAAGATTTAACGGGGCTCAAGCACAGTACCGAAGCTGCGGATGCCGCAAGGCATGGTAGAGGAGCGTTCTGTAGGCCGTTGAAGGTGTGCTGTGAGGCATGCTGGAGGTATCAGAAGTGCGAATGCTGACATAAGTAACGATAATGCGTGTGAAAACCACGCACGCCGAAAGTCCAAGGTTTCCTGCGCAACGTCAATCGGCGCAGGGTGAGTCGGCCCCTAAGGCGAGGCTGAGAAGCGTAGTCGATGGGAAGTGGGTTAATATTCCTACACCGTTCATAATTGCGATGGGGGGACGGAGAAGGTTAGGTCAGCCGGTGATTGGTAGTACCGGTTTAAGTGTGTAGGCAGATCCCTTAGGCAAATCCGGGGGGTCAATGCCAAGGCATGACGACGAGTTTCTACGGAGACGAAGTGATTGATACCAAGCTTCCAGGAAAAGCCTCTAAGCTTCAGATTATGAGTGACCGTACCCAAAACCGACACAGGTGGACAGGTCGAGAAGACCAAGGCGTTGAGAGAACTCGGGTGAAGGAACTAGGCAAAATAGCACCGTAACTTCGGGAGAAGGTGCGCCCATGGTAGGTGAAGCGACTTGCTCGTGGAGCCCAAGTGGGTTGCAGTGACCAGGCCGCTGCGACTGTTTAACAAAAACACAGCACTCTGCAAACTCGAAAGAGGACGTATAGGGTGTGACGCCTGCCCGGTGCCGGAAGGTTAATTGATGGGGTCAGCGCAAGCGAAGCTCTTGATCGAAGCCCCGGTAAACGGCGGCCGTAACTATAACGGTCCTAAGGTAGCGAAATTCCTTGTCGGGTAAGTTCCGACCCGCACGAATGGC
>JACXUQ010000030.1 GCA_014763835.1 Thiotrichales bacterium | reverse complement strand
ATCTGGACTTACCAGGCGCAGATGCCGCCCGCCAAATTCACCTTTGACGACGAGGGCCGACGCGGTGAGGCGATCGACTCCTTGGTGGCCGGCGGTTGCATTATCTCCGGCGCGCGCATCAAACGTTCGGTCATTTCCAGCGGCTCGCGGATTCACAGCTACTCCTTGATTAAAGACTCGGTGGTATTGCCGCGGGTCGAAGTGGGGCGCGGATGCCGTATTCAGAATGCGGTGATCGACAAGGGCACGGTGATTCCGCCGGGGACCATTATCGGCGAAGACCCTGAAGAGGATCGCAAGCGTTTTTATGTGGAAGAGAGTTCGGGCATCGTTCTGGTGACGCCGGATATGCTCGGACAGAAGCTGCACACGGTACGTTAAATAGGTCAGACCTGAGGCGGGTAACATGAAAGCCAAAAAACTCAAAGTGGTGCTGTGCTGGCACATGCACCAGCCACATTATCGTGACGGTTTGGACGGCCTCTACCGTCTGCCTTGGGTTTACTTGCATGCCATTAAGGATTATACCGATATGGTATGGCACCTCGAAAACGCCCCACACGCCCGCGTGGTGGTGAATTTCGCGCCGGTGCTGTTGGAGCAGCTGGATGACTATCAGCGGCAGATGCAGGCCTGGCTTAAAAACGGCACACCGATGTACGATCCGCTGCTGAATCTGTTGGCAGGGGTAGCGCCGATTCCCGACGACCTGTCCGAACGTCTGGAAATTGTGGAGGCCTGCCAGCGCGCTTATGCACCGACGATGATCAATGTGCTGCCGCATTTTCGCGAGTTGATCGACATGGTCCACCTAAGCGGTGCCCCGCAGGGAGTCGATCCGATCTGTATCGGTTACTTGAACCAGCAGTTTTTTATCGATCTGTTGATGTGGTATCACCTCGCGTGGATGGGGATCAGCCTGCGTCATGACGATTCTCGCATCCATAAACTGATGACCAAGCAGCGCCATTTCACTTCTGAAGACCAGCGTCTGATGGTCGAGATTATGGCCGAGGCGGTCGGCGGCATTATTCCGCGTTATCGCACCCTGATGGAGAGCGGTCAGATCGAGATTTCCATGACCCCTTACGGTCACCCGATTGTACCGTTGTTGATTGATTTTGCCAGTATGCGCGATGCGCTGCCGGATGCGCCAACCCCGGTTTATTCCGGTTATCCCGATGGCTATGAGCGCGCCAAATGGCATATAAAGCACGGTTTGGAGGTGTTTAATGAACATTTCGCTGCCAAACCCCGCGGCGTGTGGCTGTCGGAGGGGGCGTTGAGTTCGGCCGCCGTCGGCTTGCTGGACGAGTTCGGTTTCAAATGGACCGCTTCGGGGGAGGGGGTCTGGCGTCACTCCTGCGAGGCTTCGCATATCGACCAGCACGATCTGCACAGTAAAAAGGCGCTTTATCAACCGCTGCAGCATAGCTCGCAGAATTGCGCCCTGTTTTTCCGCGACGACGGGCTGTCCGACCTGATCGGTTTCCAGTACAAAGATTGGCACCCGCAGGATGCGGCCAACAACTTCGTGCATAACATGGAGAACATTGCCAACTTCTTGGGCGATGCAGTCGATGAACATGTGGTCACGGTTATCCTTGACGGCGAGAACGCCTGGGAGTATTACCCGGACAACGCCAGCCATTTTCTCACTGCGCTGTACGACAAACTGAGCTCGCATCCACGGGTGGAGATGACTACCTTCAGCGATGCCTTGGATAAGGGCGCCAAGCTGCGCCATCTGCCGGTACTTAAGGCCGGTAGCTGGGTGTATGGTTCTTTTTCCACCTGGATTGGCGAGGCCGACAAAAACAAGGCTTGGGACCTGTTGGTGGAAGCCAAGCAGTGCTTTGACCGGGTCATGGCTTGCGGTGAACTGAGCGCCGAAGAAACTCAACAGGCCACCCTGCAATTGGCTATTTGCGAGGGTTCCGACTGGTTCTGGTGGTTTGGGGACTACAATCCTTCCGATAGCGTGCGCGATTTTGACCGGTTGTACCGGCGCCATCTGGCCAAACTCTATGAATTGTTGGGCGAAGTGCCGCCCCCCAGTTTGGATATAGCGCTTTCACAGGGCGGCGGGCAGATGGAAAACGCCGGCACCATGCGGCGCAATTAAAATGCAGAGTGGCGAAGAGGTGTGACTATGAAATCAAGACAAGCCGGCGTGTTGCTTCATCCCACCTCTCTGCCCAATACCCATGGCAGGGCGGGGCAGTTGAATGAGGAGGCGTGGCGTTTTCTCGAGTGGATGCAGCGTGCCGGTCTGTGTTTGTGGCAAATGCTGCCCCTGACCGAACCGCATGAGGATCTGTCACCCTATCAGGCGGTATCGGCCTTTGCACTCAACCCGGCGTTGCTGCCCGACCGTTGGCAGGACAGCATCGAGCCCGAGGCGTTAGCGGCCTATTTGCAGTCGCCTCCCCACTGGCTGGACGATTACGCGCTCTTTAAAACGATCCGTCAGTCGCAAAAATTGGCTTCATGGCGTCATTGGCCGCATGAGTTGAAAATGCGCGAACCGCAGGCGCTCGCTGCGTTTGCTGCGGAACATGCCGAGGCGATCTTGCAGTTAAAAACCGAACAGTTTGCCTTGCAGACTTTGTGGCATAAATTCAAAGTCGATGCCAATCGCAAGGGGATCGAACTGTTTGGCGATATGCCGATTTTTGTGGCCTATGACAGCGCCGATGTCTGGGCCAATTCGCAACAGTTCAAGCTGGATGAAGAGCACAATCCGACGGTCGTCACCGGCGTGCCGCCAGACTATTTTTCCGAAACCGGCCAGCGTTGGGGCAACCCGCATTACAATTGGGCGGTGATGCAGGCGGACGGCTTTGCCTGGTGGCGCAAGCGCGTGGCCGCTGCGTTGGAATTGTTCGATTTGGTGCGTATCGACCATTTCCGCGGCATGGAGGCCAGTTGGGAGATTGACGCCAGCGAAGCGACGGCCATTAACGGACACTGGGTCAAAACGCCGGGCGAGGCATTGTTGCAAGCCTTGCAAGCCGACTTTGCCGATGAGCAAGGACGATTGCCCTTGGTGGCGGAGGATTTGGGCATTATTACCCCAGAAGTGGTCGCGCTTAAACAGAAGTTCGGCTTGCCCGGGATGTCGGTACTGCAGTTCGGTTTCAACGGCTTGCCGGACAATCCGCATTCGCTTGCCGAGCAAGTGGAAAACTCGGTGGCCTATACCGGCACCCACGACAACGACACAACGCTCGGATGGTATGAAAGCCTGGACGAGGGGGCCAAACAGTGGATTTGGCAGCAGTTGCAACCCCTTGCTATGCTGCATCTGGCCAAAGCCGGCCTGCCTGAAAGTATGCCGTGGTTGCTGATTGACGCCGCCTTGCATTCGGTCGCCGAACGTGTCATCGTGCCCATGCAGGATTGGCTGGCACTGGACGGCGAACACCGCATGAACGTACCCGGTACACCGGACGGCAACTGGCGTTGGCAGTTCGACTGGTCGCAGCTGTCGTCCGGTCTGGCGACCAAAATTCATAGCCTGCTGGAGCAGGCCAAGCGACTTTAAACAAACATCCAAACCTACTTCATAAAACAGGTCGAACCATTGAAATATCCGGTAGCTGAACTTTTATATTTTGATCCCGCGCATTTTGATCCCATGTTTGCGGAATCCCTGGCACGATTGGCGCAGGGGCGGCATCACGACCCGTTTGCATTTCTTGGATGCCATCCATTGCCTGTCGACCAGAGCGGCGAAAAAGCGGCCCAAAAAACTCAACAGGCCGGGTGGTGTATCCGCGAATGGCTGCCCAGTGCCGAACGGGTGTGGGTCAAAACGGCTGAGGATGTGTTACTGCCGATGGTGCGCCTGCATGGCACCGATCTGTTTATGCTCAAACTCGGTGAGGAGCAAAAGGCGCAGTTGCCGCCACATTATGTGGTGCGCTGGCTCGACAAGAACGGCCAGACATACGAACGCGCCTCGTCCTACACATTTTGGCCGCAGCTCGGCGAGTTGGACCTGCATCTGTTTGCCGAAGGCACGCATTGGCAACTTTACGAGGTATTGGGTGCTCATCCTAAAACCATCGACGGCATCGCCGGCGTGCATTTTGCCGTATGGGCACCGGCGGCGGAACGCGTGTCGGTGGTGGGCGACTTCAACGGTTGGAACGGCTTGTCACAACCGATGCGGGTACTGGGTGCCTCCGGTGTCTGGGAGTTGTTTATCCCCGGGTTGCATGCCGGTGATCTTTACAAGTTTGAAATCCGCAACCGTCATACCGGCCACTGTTTTGTCAAAGCCGACCCTTATGCGCAGGCCATGGAGTACCGTCCGGCAACCGGCTGTATTGTGTATGAGTCTGGTTACGCATGGCAGGATCATGCCTGGATGCAAGGGCGTGAGCAGTTTGATTGGCAGCATGCGCCGATTAATATCTACGAAGTGCATTTGGGTTCCTGGCAGCGCGCCGATGACGGCGGTTTTTTGAATTACCGCGAGATTGCGCACCGTCTGGTCGATTATGTGAAATGGATGGGGTACACCCATATCGAACTCTTGCCGGTGTCCGAACATCCGCTTGACCAGTCGTGGGGTTATCAGGCCAGCGGTTATTTTGCACCCACCAGCCGTTTCGGCTCGCCGGATGATTTCCGCTATTTTGTCGATTACTGCCACCAGCACGGCATCGGCGTATTTCTGGACTGGGTGCCGGCACACTTCCCTAAAGACGAATTTGCATTGGGGCGTTTTGACGGTTCGGCACTTTACGAACATGAAGACCCGCGCCGTGGTGAGCATCAGGATTGGGGGACCTATATCTTCAATTTCGGCCGTAACGAGGTGCGTAATTTCCTGATCGGCAACGCGCTTTACTGGGTCAAGGAGTTGCATATCGACGGCCTGCGGGTCGATGCGGTGGCATCAATGCTTTATCTGGATTATTCCCGCAACGAGGGAGAGTGGGTGCCCAACCAGTACGGCGGGCGTGAGAATCTCGATGCCATCCACTTTCTGCAGCAGCTCAATGAGCAGGTGCATGCGCAGTGTCCGGGCGCGGTGGTCATGGCGGAAGAGTCGACCTCCTGGCCGATGGTGTCGCGCCCGACCTGGATGGGCGGGCTGGGATTTTCGATGAAGTGGAATATGGGGTGGATGAACGATACGCTCGGCTATTTTGAAAAGGAGCCGGTGCATCGTGCTTTTCACCACAATGACCTGACGTTCAGCCAGATGTACGCCTATTCGGAAAACTTCATTCTGCCGCTGTCGCACGACGAAGTGGTGCATCTTAAAGGGTCGCTGATCGGCAAAATGCCCGGCGACGATTGGCAGAAGGCGGCCAACCTGCGACTTTTGCTGTCCTATCAGATGCTGCATCCCGGCAAGAAGCTGCTGTTTATGGGCGGCGAGTTTGCGCAATGGACCGAGTGGAGCGAGTCGCGCGCGTTGGATTGGCATCTGTGCGATGTGCCCTTGAACCGCGGCGTGCAGTTGTTGGTGCAGGCGTTGAACCATCTATACCGCGAGCAGCGCGCGTTGTACGCACATGATTTTGAGAGCCACGGCTTTGAATGGATTGACTGCCATGATTATCAGCAATCGGTACTGAGCTTTATGCGTAAAAGCGAACACGAAACACTGGTGTGTGTATTCAACTTCACCCCGGTGGTGCGGGCGAATTACCGTATCGGTTTGCCAACCGCTGGGCGCTGGACGGAGTTGCTGAATTCTGATGCGGTGGCTTTTGGCGGCGGCAATCAGGGAAATAACGGTGCGGTAACGGCGGAAAATCAGCCGTGGATGAATCAGCCCTATTCGGCGGAGCTGACGCTGCCGCCTTTGGCGGCATTGGTACTGCGCTGCGAAAATTGAATGATAAGAGAGCCTTGCACGAGGTGGTCGCACGATTAAAAATGGTTAAAAATCGCCTGACTATTGTTGAAAAACTTGCTAATAGCACGCTATTACCTGCGTTTTCCGCCTCAATCAGTCAATTTTTTCCTCATTTTTATTTCTCGGCTCTACAGCCGAGTTCTTCGGTTCGCGCCCCACTTGTGCAAAGCTCTCGAAAAGAAAAAATGATCGTTGATTGAGAAAATGAAAATTCTATTTGCTACCTCCGAAGCTCATCCTTTGATTAAAACCGGCGGCTTGGCCGATGTATCGGGCAGCTTGCCGAACGCGCTGGCGCACTATAAGCACAAGGTGAGGCTGGTATTGCCGGCCTATCGCGCAGTGATGGAGCGTTTGCCTGAAAAAAGTCTGAAACGGGTGGCTCAGTTGTCCGTGGGTGGTTGTGGCCGTAGTTTTGAAACGGTGATCTGGCAGCTCAAGGCCGGCGCGGTAGCGGGGGTGGATGTACCGGTCTGGTTGGTGGATATTCCCGAACTTTTCGACAGGCCGGGTAATCCCTATCTGGCTGAGGATGGTTCGGACTGGTGGGATAACGGCGAGCGTTTCGGCGTGTTTTCCAAGGTGGTGGCCGAACTGGCGATGGACCGCGCCGGTTTGAAATGGCAGCCCGATGTGGTGCACGTCAATGACTGGCAGACGGGCTTGGTGAGTGCGCTGTTGAGTGTGGAGGAGCATCGCCCCAAGACCGTGTTTACGGTTCATAACATGGCCTATCCGGGGAATTTCCCGCATTCGCTGTTTGCCCAGCTGCAGTTGCCGGAGACGTTGTGGAGTCTGGATGGGGTCGAGTTTTGGGGGCATTTTTCGATGCTCAAGGCCGGTTTGATCTACTCCGATTGGGTGACGACGGTCAGCCCGACCTATGCCAAGGAAATCTGTTATCCGGAATACGCCTACGGTTTTGAGGGCGTTTTGCAAAAGCGCGCTGCTGAGGGGCGGTTGATCGGGATTTTGAATGGCATTGACGAGCATGTCTGGAATCCGGAGGTCGATGAACTGATTCACAGTCGTTATTCGGCTGAAAAGGGCCGTGTGGCCGGCAAGCAGCGCAACAAGGCGTTTTTGATTGAAGAGCTGGCGTTGTTGAACGGCTTAAGCGAACCCCAGATTCAGGCGCATTTGGCGGATTGGTTGCAGGCACCGTTGATTGGTTTTGTCGGCCGCCTGGTGGAGCAGAAGGGCATCGATTTAGTGTTGGACGTCTTACCTGAACTGATCGAGCAGACGCCGGCCAATTTTGTATTTGTGGGCTCCGGCAACAAATCGTTTGAAAACGCGTTGCGTGATCTGGCGCAGCGTTATCCGCAGCGGGTGTGGGTGTATATCGGTTATTCCGAAACCCTGGCGCATCAGGTGGAAGCGGGGGCGGATATGTTTTTGATGCCGTCGCGTTTTGAGCCCTGCGGATTGAACCAAATGTATAGTCTGGCGTATGGCACGCCTCCGATTGTCCACCATACCGGCGGACTGGCTGACACCGTTGTCAATGCCACGGATGAAAACATGGTGGCGGAAACGGCCACAGGGTTTGTATTTTACGACCCGAGCCGTTTCGCCTTAAAGTCTACTTTATTACACGCCTTGGGTCTGTTTGCCAAAAAACGCAGCTGGCAGAAGCTGCAAAAAAACGGCATGCAGCAAGCGTTTGGCTGGAAAGCCAGCGCCCAGCGTTACCTAGCCCTATATGTGGAGGATTGAGCAATGCCTACCTTAACTGAAGCACAACGCGCGGACGTGATGACGCAGATGTTGCAGCACGTCGGTATGGAAAAAGAGGATATCGAGGCCGACTTCCTCAGTTATCTGTGTCATACCCTGGGACGCAATCTTACCTCCATGGACTACTATCTTTTCAAAGCGCTTTCGTATGCGACGCGCGACCGTTTGATGGTCAACTGGAAAAAGACCTGGGAGGCGTATAACGCCAAGAAATTGAAAAAGGCCTATTACCTGTCGATGGAGTTTCTGATCGGCCGTTCTTTGACCAACAATCTGCTGAATTTAGGCATTGAAAATCAAACCGAGCAGGCCATGTATGATCTGGGCCTGAATTTGGAGGAGATTGAAGAGAGCGAGCGTGATGCCGGTTTGGGCAATGGCGGTTTGGGGCGTCTGGCAGCCTGTTTTATGGATAGTTGCGCGACCTTGCGTCTGCCGGTGATGGGCTATGGCCTGCGCTATGAATACGGTATGTTCAGACAGCTCATTCAGAACGGTTACCAGATTGAGGAACCGGATCACTGGCTTGGCATGGGACCTTATCCGTGGGAGATTCAGCGTGCCGAATATACCCAGGTGGTCAAATTCGGCGGCGAAACACGCCACTATACCGATCCGCATACCGGTCAACTGACGGTGCATTGGGAGCATGCCGACGTGGTTTTGGCCGTGCCGTTTGACGTGCCGATTCCGGGATTCAAGAATGAAACCGTCAATACCTTGCGGTTGTGGTCGGCGATGGCGCAGGAGGGGTTTAACCTTTCGGAATTCAATGCCGGCTCCTACCATGAGGCGGTGGCTAAAAAGGCCGAAGCCGAAAACATCACCATGGTATTGTACCCGAACGATTCTAGCGAAAACGGCAAGGAACTGCGTCTGAAGCAACAGTACTTTCTGGTATCGGCCAGTCTGCAAGATGTGGTCAGTCAGTGGAAGCATCGTTTCGGCGACTTCAAAGATTTTGCCCAATATAACACCTTCCAGCTTAACGACACCCATCCGAGTCTGGCCGTAGCCGAGCTGATGCGTATCCTGATCGACAAGGAGCGTCTAGGGTGGGACGAAGCCTGGTCGATTGTGACGCAAACCATGGCCTACACCAATCATACGTTGTTGCCGGAAGCGCTCGAAAAATGGCCGGTGAGCCTGTTCAGAAAATTGCTGCCGCGTCCTTTGGATATTATTTTTGAAATCAACCAGCGTTTTTTGACGCAGGTGGCGATGAAGTGGCCGGCGGATATCGCCCGCCAGCGCCGCATGTCGATTATTGACGAACACAACAATGTCTGTATGGCGTATTTGGCGATAGTCGGCTCGCACTCCGTGAACGGCGTGGCCGAACTGCACTCCAATCTGTTGAAAGAGGGCTTGTTCCACGATTTCTATGAAATGTGGCCGGAGAAGTTCAATAACAAAACCAACGGAGTCACCCAGCGCCGCTGGTTGGCAGGCTGTAACCCCGGCCTGCGCAGTTTGTTGAAGGATAAAATCGGCGAGGGCTGGATTACCGACTTGACGCAGTTAAGCAATATCGAGGCGCTGGCAGACGATGCAGCCTTCCGGGAGGCATGGTTTGCGATTAAACAGGCCAATAAACAGCGTCTAGCGGACAGCGTGTTTGAAGAAACCGGCGTTAAACTGAATGTGAATTCACTGTTTGATGTACAGGTCAAACGCATTCACGAATACAAGCGCCAGCTGTTGAATGTGTTGCATGTTATCCATTTGTATTCGCGCATCAAGCGTGGTGACTTGGACAACTGGACCGACCGTTGCGTCATTTTCGGCGGCAAAGCGGCGCCGGGTTATGCCATGGCCAAAAAAATCATCAAGTTGATTAACAACGTGGCGCAGGTGGTGAATGTCGACCCGGATGTAGGCGACAGGTTGAAGGTGGTGTTTTACCCCAACTACCGGGTGTCGGCGATGGAGATTATCTGTCCGGGCACGGATCTGTCGGAACAGATTTCCACAGCGGGCAAAGAGGCGTACTATCGGCACGCTGGATGGTGCCAATGTCGAAATCCGTGAGGCCGTCGGGGATGAAAACTTCTTTTTGTTCGGTATGACGACGCCGGAGGTCGAGTCGTTGCGCCAGCATTACAATCCGCAGTGGTGTATTGACGAAAGTTACGACTTGCAAGCGGTTTTAGGGCTGCTCGAGTCCGGGCACTTCAATCAGTTTGAACCGGGCATTTTCGACGATGTGATCCAATCGCTCAAAAGCCCGAAAGATCCCTGGATGACTTTGGCGGACTTTCAAAGTTACGTGAGTGCCCATGAAGCCGCTGCACAGACCTATCAGGATAAGGATAGCTGGATAAAGAAAAGCATTATCAACAGCGCTAGAAGTGGTGTTTTCTCAACCGACCGTACCATGCAGGAATACAATCGTGATATTTGGAGGCTTGAGCCGATCACCACTTAAATCTCATTGGTGGCATTGCGCCGTTGTATGGCATCACCTGCGGAATTAAGACTTACCTGCCGCGCTGAGAAGAGCGGTCGTGGTATAATCTCCCCTTATTTGTCGTGAGGACGGGTGGTTATGTGCGGAATTGTCGGTGGTGTGGCGGAGCGTAATATCGTTCCCATTTTGTTGGAAGGACTCAAGCGCCTGGAGTACCGCGGTTACGACTCCTCCGGTATGGC
>JACXUQ010000342.1 GCA_014763835.1 Thiotrichales bacterium | reverse complement strand
CGCGCCGCCAGTCTGACGTCACGCAATGGCTTAAAAGCCGGATGGCTGTTGAGCATCAACATATAGCTTTTAACCGATTCGAGCACATTTGCAAATTTCTTTACTTCATGGCTATCGCCTGCGCGGCGCTGTTTGGGTACCAGGCCGCAACCGGGGGTAAAACACCACTGGCCAAAGAAGTTGTTGGCCTGGCGGGCAAAACGCGATGTGCCCCAGGACGACTCATTGGCGGCCTGCGCCAGTGCCAGAGATTGCGGGATCACATCGACTTTTTTAAGCAGGTTTTTTTGAGTCTGCGGTGTGATTTGCGTGTATTTCAAGCGGTATTTCTGGATCAGTTCGCTAACTTTAGCGCGCTGTTTATCGGTTAGTTGTTCAAAGTTCAACGAGGCAATCCAGCGGCGTTCTTTAAGAATCGCCTCATTGGCTTGCTTGATCAGCGGGCGCATAAAGGCAAAAAATGCCTGCTTCCTGTCTGATACATCGGGAATTTCGGTAAAGTTGGGTGGCGATATCTGCGGCAGCGATGCCGGTCTGGCAGCGGATTGGATGCTCGATAAGGAGAGGTATTCGCTATCGGGAACGGGTTGTGCGGACAGCACTTCAGCGGTTAACAGACTGATTAATAACACTAAAGTTGCAGCAATGCCTTTCGCCAGCATAACAAAACAGTTCTCACACAAAAACGCGGATTATACCGTTAAAAGTGCGACGTGACCAATTTTGGCGATTTTTGTACGTTAAGCACCGCGAGAGCGTGTGTTGCGGTCGTTTGAAACCGCCTTTTTTCCAGCGCGCCGATGCGACCAGAGCAGTAGTGGTACCAGTACTCCCAGTACCGCATGAATCATGGAGCTGTATTGCGATAACATTTCATCTCCGAAATAGTAGATGCCCAGGGCGCTGGCTATTAATGCAAACCATATTAGGGTGAAGAGACTGCCGTTTTTCCGGTTTTCGCCGCGTCGCCAGTGGGAGCGCATATGTATCGACCAGATCGCGCCGATCATCCACACCAATGTCCAGCCGAACAGGGCGTGCAAAAAAGTCAGTGCGGCGCGCAATTCACCGCCAACCAGCGCGCTGTCCATCAGCGTGTCAAGCAGACTGCCTTCCCATT
Source organism: Thiotrichales bacterium (assembly GCA_014763835.1). Classification (GTDB taxonomy): domain Bacteria; phylum Pseudomonadota; class Gammaproteobacteria; order Thiomicrospirales; family Thiomicrospiraceae; genus Thiomicrorhabdus. The sequence continues at coordinate 775 of JACXUQ010000342.1, read as the reverse complement.
GCAGGCGAAAGATCAGCATGGCGGGAATCAGTAACAGACCGCTCACATAAAGCAAGCCGGTAGTGGAAAACAGCAACAGTAAAAAGGACTTTGGATAACCGTTCATAATCAAGGTCTGCCGGATTTTAATTTGTTGAAGAGCGAAAGTTGCCGGACATTATGACATTTAACCTGCAAGAATAAAAACCGATGCGAAACGGCGAAGTGAATCACGGAGCGATATAGTGCGCATTGCACTGTTGGGCCATTTGCCCGCGCAGCTCCGGCGGCAGCTGAATCAGTACCTTGGTCATCGCATCCGCCAGCCAGGTTTCATCAGCCATTACGCTGACGGTGCCGTCATGCGGCTGTTCGCCGTTCCCCTTGACAATATAACCCGGATAATCATACGGGTTCGCGCGGCTCACTTCGGAGGTGGCCAAAGCCTGATTATGTAAGGTCGTCAGGGATTGTATGCCATCAGCAGAGCGCTGCGCGACGGGCAGATGCAGGTCACCAAACACACGCATATCGCCGCCGGCATTGATCCAGCCCTTTTCTATGCCGCATTGCAGCAGGGCGTTGACGCCCTGATCGACCGCGTAGCCTTTGGCAATGCCATCCAGTGTGATAATTACCGGACGTTTAAGGCGTACGTCTAAGTGTTTGATTTCAATATCATCTGCATGGCCGAGTGGTATCGGCGCATGGCTAAAGTGGTTGGGCAACTTTCCCTTGGCGATCAAATGGCCGCCGACGGTACAGTTAAACAGCTCATCAGTATCCTTGGCGAGTT
>JACXUQ010000341.1 GCA_014763835.1 Thiotrichales bacterium | reverse complement strand
TTGAAAAATGTAGTGCATTTTTAACTATTTTTTGGTAAAATGCGCTTACTTTTTTCGATGGGGCATTAGCTCAGCTGGGAGAGCGCTTCGCTGGCAGCGTTGTGCAAAAGCAGGGTTAATTTATAACTTTTTCTAATTTATGGGGATATAGCTCAGCTGGGAGAGCGTCGCGCTGGCAGCGCGAAGGTCAGGGGTTCGAGCCCCCTTATCTCCACCATAAATCACCATCAACCAAAACCACTCAAAATCTCAGTTCAAGTAAGATTTCAAGTAAAAATATCAATTCTCCTTTCAACATTTTCGTAATCTTGATCAATAAACCGTGCATAATGTTGCCATAACATTCGCAAAGTAGTATGCCCCATGATACCTGCAATTTCTTGAGGGGTAAACTGTTTTGACTTCAAAGCTAAAACCGCCCAAGTATGCCTTGTATTCATTATTTGTCTATATGATAAATTCACCTCTCCCAAAAGTTTTGCCCAAGGACCCTTTCTGTACTTCTTGCCACGAATATTCTCGATATCGTTTAGACGCTTGCCATCTTCATCTGAAAACAGCCATTTTGTTCCCTTTCGCTTCGCAGTTTCAATTTGGGATTTAACAAAAGGCACGGCACCTTCAAATATTGGTATAGTCCTTTTGCTACCTTGAGTTTTTGTTCCCTTCAAGCTACTTTTACTCACTGTTCGCTCAACTTTTAAAACCATCCTCTCAAAATCACAATCTTCAATGTGAAGACCTATGATTTCTTCTGGTCTTGCACCTGTATAAAAAGCTATTCCCAGATAGTTTTTTAAATCATCTTCTGCCTCTTCTAAAAGAATTTTGACTTCCTCCTTAGTAAAAGGCTTCTTCTCTGAGTCTGTTCTGCGCGAAGGGCTTGGAGTAACCCTTCTCATGATTTTTTTGCTGTCTTCCAGTGGATTTCTAGCAAGATCAAGTGCATCAACAGCACAATCGAGTATCCCCTTAAACTCCAATCTCCAATCTTTTAATGTTGCTTTTGAGACATCAAGCTCATTCAAAAAAGCTTGAATCTCCAGAGGTGTGATTTCCGATGGAGTTTTAGAACCGAACTTTTTAACAATCCTATTGACTCTATTTTCAATACTTGGGTACCTTGTAAGCTTTTCTTTGAAGCTAAGATACAATACGGCATAATCCTTAATTGTCTTTGGTCTCTCCTTTAATAGCGTTTTTGCTTTGAGCCTTGCGATGAACTTCAAAGACAACTCTTCCTTAACATATTTGAGGTTTTTTTCATCTCCCTCTTTACCAGTAGTTTTTTGTCTTATTTTGCCATTCTCATCCCAAAACTCAATATAGATTTTTTTGCTCTTTGGGTGAACAAAAACCGTGCGTAATTCATTTATTCTTTTCATTTTACCTCCCTAAAGCACCTAGGAGGGCAAAATGTGAGTTGCATTGTTATTTTATCCAACAAGCTTTTGAAGTAATCTTTCTTCTTCATAATCTTTTGTCTTTCCATGTAGCCACAACTCCATAACTTCAACATTCCACCTTAAAATCTTTCCGCCATACGGTTGATAATAATGAAAACCTTCAAAAAATAATTTCTCTTTGTTGTGCCTCAAAAAAGAGGGATCAACATCTAAAAACTCAGCCATTTTTGTTGTTTTAAAGTATTTAGGCTTTTTTGTGTTTTGCATTAATTTCCTCCTTTATAACATCTGTTTTGCAATCTATAGATCCCTAAACCAAAGAGTTTTGCAGTTTTTCAGTTTTGCATTCATCTTTTTCTATCCAGTAAAAAATAGCGTTTTTCATTGATGCTCTTTGTTCTCGCTTCCACTTCTCTTTTTGTGCCCACTTCTCCAGCCACTTCATGGCTCTTTTTTCTCCAATTAACAGTCGATTGCGAATCGATTTTGACTCACTCAT
>JACXUQ010000340.1 GCA_014763835.1 Thiotrichales bacterium | reverse complement strand
CCGATAAGACGCGTCAGTTTGACGCCGTCGCCGTCCGAAGCCGACAGACCATGATAACGTTGTTGTAATTTTCTGGAATGGTTCATGGTTTTTCTCCATTGCTGGTTGGGTTGTCGCTCAGTTTAGCGCTTGCCTTGTGCTTGAAAAAGCGTCAAAATTCCAATTAAGTGTTCTTGATTTGGCAACAAAGGAGGTGGATATGTCGCAGTTTCAGGAGGTGCAGATTTTTGTGCGTATTGTCGAAGCCGGCGGCATCAGCAAGGCGGCGGATCAGCTCAATCTCGCCAAGTCGGCGGTGAGTCGCAAATTAAGTGATCTGGAAACGCGCCTCAACTGCAAACTGATCCAGCGCACCACGCGCAAATTTCATTTGACCGATGCGGGACGGCTCTATTATGAACGGGCGCTGGCCTGGTTGGCGGACTACGAGCAGATGAGCCAAGTGGTGCATAGCCAGGACGAGGCCCTGCACGGTAATTTGCGTCTCTCTTTGCCGCTCTCGTTCGGATTGGCGCATTTGACGCCGTTATTGAGCGAGTTTGCCGGTTTGCATCCCCAGCTGAATTTGCAGATCGATTTCTCCGACCGTCATGTCGATATGGTTGAAGAGGGCTTTGATCTGGCGTTCCGCATTGGCGAGCTAAAAGATACGTCGATGCAGGCGCGGCGGATTGTACCGATCCATTTTGCGCTGTGCGCCAGCCCCGACTACTTGCAACAACACGGCATGCCTATGACGCCGGACGCGCTCAAATCCCATGTTTTGTTACGCTATTCGGCCGGACAGAGCGCGGTGCGTCTGCTGGACGCCGAAGGCAAAGAGCAGGTGGTGGCCATGAATGGCCAGATTCAGGCGAACAACGGTGATTTTCTGCGCGAAATGGCCATCGCCGGGAAGGGGATTGTGATGTCCCCGACCTTTATTGTCTGGCAGGCATTGCAAAGCGGCGCACTCGTGCAGATTCTGAGTGACTACACGATTCCGCCGGTTTACGGTTATGCGGTCTATCCGCAGAACCGCTATCTGCCCCATAAAGCGCGGGTCTTTATCGATTTTTTGGCAGAGAAGTTTAGCGGCACGCCTTATTGGGATGCGGCGCAAAAAGCGGTTTAAGTGTTGCGGATGTCATCGAGTGTGCGTTTGCCCATGAGCGCCATCGTCATTTCCAACTCGTCGCGCAGCAGGCGGATGACTTGCGCCACGCCCAAAGCGCCGTTGGCGGCCAGGCCATAAATATAAGGCCGTCCCAGGAGGACCGCATCGGCGCCGTTGGCTAGTGCATGATACACGTCCTGTCCTGAACGGATGCCGCTGTCGAACAGAATCGGCAGTTCGCCCTTCAGGGTGCTGCGAATGTCACGCAGCGCACTCAGGCTGTCGATGCAGCCGTCGAGCACGCGGCCGCCGTGGTTGGACACGACAATGCCGTCAAATCCCAGTTTCTGCGCCTGTAGTGCATCGTCACGATGCAGAATGCCTTTGATTAACAGCGGTTTATTCAGCGTGTCGCGCAGCCATTGCATATCTTCCCAGGTGGGGGCCTGGCGCATCCAGCCATCAAACACTTCGCTTTGATGCGGCAGCCGGGCGGCAGGTGCGGCCGGCACTTCGAGATTAACGGCACAGATTTCCGTCGGCAGTTCAAAGTGCGCCTGTTTGACCGGCGCATCCACCGTCACCATAAAGGTGTGATAACCGGCCGCCAGCGCGCGATCGATGAGTCTGGAGGTGCGTTCGCGGCTGCCTTGCCAGTAAATTTGAAACCACGGCGGCGTGTCGGAGGACGCCGCGATCTGTTCCAGCGTCTGGCTGGCCAGGCTGCTCACTACGAGGGTCGAACCCTGCGCGCTGGCCGCGGCTGCCGAGGCTTGTTCGCCGTGGGCGTGGAACAGCATCTGATAGGCGATGGG
>JACXUQ010000339.1 GCA_014763835.1 Thiotrichales bacterium | reverse complement strand
ACATAGTCGCTCTCTTCAATGACGCTTTCGGCCACGGTACGGTTTTCGTCAAGCTGGGCGCGGTGCTGGTCGAAATAGGCGATATCCAGATTGGTGCCAAGTTTGACCTTGCCGGAAGTCGGTTGCAGTTTGCCGAGAATCAGGTTGAGAAAGGTCGATTTGCCGCAGCCGTTCTCGCCGATAATGCCGACCTTGTCGCCACGCATGATGACGCTGGAGAAATCGGTGACGATGATGCGGTTGTCGAAGTTGAAACTGAGATGCTCGATTTCGATGACCTGCTTGCCGGACAGCGTGGTGGTGTTCAGCTGCAGATTCGCCTTGCCCTGCTGGCTGCGGCGCGCCTGATGTTCCAGACGCAGTTTTTCCAGAGCGCGCACTCGGCCTTCGTTACGCGTGCGGCGCGCCTTGATGCCCTGGCGAATCCAGGTCTCTTCCTGCGCCAATTTCTTGTCGAACTCGGCATTCTGTTTGGCCTCGGCCTCCAGCCACTCCGCTTTGCGCTGCAGGTAGGTGTGGTAGTCGCACTCCCAGTTGGAGAGGCGGCCGCGGTCAAGCTCGACGATGCGCGTGGCCAAGGCCTGCAAAAAGGCACGGTCGTGGGTGATGAACACTAGCGCACAACGGATGTTTTTCAAAAAGCCTTCCAGCCACTGGATGGAGGGGATGTCCAAATGGTTGGTCGGCTCGTCGAGCAGCAGAATATCGGGCTGCTGTACCAGGGCTCTGGCGAGCAGCACGCGGCGTTTCATCCCGCCGGATAGTTTGGAGAATTCGGACTCGCCCGGCAGGCCGAGCTTGGAAATAATGGTTTCCACCTGCTGGTTGAGCTCCCAGGCGTTGTGGGCGTCGATCAACTGCTGCAAGCGGCTGAACTCGGCCAGCGTCTCGTCGGAGGTGTCGCTCTGCATTTTCTGGCTGATTTGGTGGAACTGTTCCAGCAGCGTGCCGGCCTCGCCGAGGCCGTCGGAAATCACGCGAAACACACTGCCGGTGGTGTCGTGCGGCACTTCCTGTTGCAGCTTGGCGATTTTGACGCCGTCCTGCACGATACGCGAGCCGCTGTCGGGCAGGATTTCGCCTTCGATGACTTTGAGCAGCGTGGATTTTCCCTCGCCGTTGCGGCCGACGATACACAGGCGCTCGTTCGGTTCTATTTGCAGGTTGGCGTGGTCAAGCAGCGGCGCGGCGCCAAAGCTGAGGGTAAGATCGCGTAAGAAAAGCAGTGCCATAAATTGAGGTCTTTAAGTAAGTATGAGTGTTTTTGAGTTGTGGGTATTCTACCCGGCCTGCCGGTTTTTTAAAAACGCAGAATTGGCTTGTTTGCATCCACGGACTTGACTAATGGCAAAGATTGCCATAGTGTAAGGGTTTACTTTTATTTTCCAGGAAGGTGCTTATGGCAAGCATGAATATTTCATTGCCCGATCAAATGAAAGGCTGGGTTGAAGAGTCCGTGCAATCTGGGCTTTATGCTAATGCCTCCGATTATATCCGCGATCTCATTCGTCAGGATCATTTGAAAATGGTCGCTTTACGGCAGGCACTGATTGAGGGCGAAAATTCCGGCACAGCCACTGAGTTGGATATTGCAGCGTTTATTAACGCTAAAAAAATCGCAAACAACGAAAAATGAAAGCCGTTCTAACGCCTAAAGCGCAACAAGACTTGAGCGATATCTGGGATTACACGGCGGAGCAATGGGGCACTGTGCAAGCGGAGCATTACATTCGAGAAATATGGCGCATCATCCAATCACAGTTAACTGATCTCAATGCCTCCCAAGAGGCCGGTTACATTCGGCCGGGCTACCGAAAAGTATTATGCGGTTCGCTCTCATCTTTTTTAAGCCCACCGCAGAAGGCATGACAGTGGTCAGAATTCTGCACCAAAGCATGGATTTACCGCGCCATT
>JACXUQ010000029.1 GCA_014763835.1 Thiotrichales bacterium | reverse complement strand
CCGAGTGTGTTTTTTGCGGTGCTGGCCGAGGTGGGCGCATTAAACGTGTTGTTCCCGTGGCTGGCGGCGTTGCAGGGCGTGGAGCAGCCGGTCAAGCACCATCCCGAAGGCGATGCCTGGGTGCATACTTTACTGGTTTTGGATGCGGCGGCCGATTTGAGCGAGGATATCGGCGTGCGTTTTGCCGCGCTGGTGCATGATTTGGGTAAAGGTGTGACGCCGCCGGAACTCTGGCCGAAACATCATGGTCATGAGGCGGCAGGTTTGCCGTTGGTGGAGGCTTTCTGTGCGTCTTATCGCGTGCCCAAAAAAATCGAACAGCTGGCGCTGAAAGTGACGCAGTGGCATGGTGTGATTCACACCGCGCTGGATAGCGAAGGCAAGCCCTATCTTAAGCCCAAAACCTACCTGAAAGTGATTCAGTCCTGCGGCTATTTCAAACAGCCCGAGGTGTTCGAGCAGGTGTTGTTGGCCTGCAAGGCGGATGCGCGCGGGCGTACCGGCTTTGAGCAGACTACCTATCCGCAGGCAGCGTTCTGGCTGGCCGTGGCACAGGCGGCGAGTCAAGTGGATAATCAGGCAATCTTGGCGCAAGGATACCAAGGCGCAGAGATTGCCACGGCGATTGAACGAAAGCGCATTGAGCTGATTGCAGGTTTTATTGAGGCTTATTCAGTCGATAGTCATGTCTGAAAAGCGCGGTAATTTCAAGCCGTAAAAAACTGAACAGGCCGGGTAAAGAGCTTCTCTACCCGGCCTGTTCAGTTTTAAAACGCGGTTTTTGGCGTGTTAAAAACCGAACTTATTGCGCCTGTTTAAAGCTGAAAGCGCCGCGGATTTGCCCGAGGGTGTATCCGGTGGCGGTATCGTGCGGGTAGAGGGCTTTGACTTTGTCGTTTAATGCTGCCGGTACATTCGCGCCGTGGCAAGTCAGGCAGACTTCGGCGGTCGGGATGGCTTTCATGTAACGGTAGGTGGCTTGGCCATCGACTTTGACGATCTCAAATTTTTCCAATTTTTTCACATCTTGTCCGGCCGCAGCTTGTTGCTCAAACCATTGCAAGGTGGCGGTTTCCCATGCATCCGCTTGGGCGCGTTCCGCACGCGGTTTGAGGCTTACGCGGTTGACGTCCCAGCCGCTGGCGGCGGACAGGTCTTTGGCGATTTGCGGTGCTTTGTCATGGCAGACGTCCACGGCATGAATCGGGCCGCCGCTTTTCATTGCCTTGCCCAGTTCCGGCTGCAGTTGCCCCAGAAACTCTTTAGCCAGTGCGCGCGCTTCATTCTGTTTGCTCTCTGTGGTGTCGCTGTTAGCCATGAGTGTAAAAGGTAGGGCGCTCAGGGTGAGTCCAATCAGTAGTCTTTGCATTTTTGCATCTCCAGGTTTATGCGGGTATAAGTTAAATTTATGCAAATTTATCAGAGAGTCAGCGGGTTGACAACACTAAAATGAGTGTGGAAATAAAGGGTTTGGTAGTGCTTAGTCACTCTTTTTTAAGTTTTTTGCCGTGTATCGGGCTAGAGATGTGGTGCGCAGTTCCATTAGAATGGCTGAATTGTTTTTAACGGATGCTGGAAAATCGCATGTGGATGCAGAAAGTCAAACGTGTTGCCGTACCCTTGTTGATTATTGTCGTGGCGATCGCGGCGTTTATGTATATGAAGTCCACCAAACCCAAGCAGCCGCCGGTGGAGGTCAAGGAAAAGGTCTGGCTGGTGGAGTCGATGCCGGCCAGGTTCGAGTCACAGGCTGCGGCGCAGCGTCTGTACGGCGAGGTGGAGTCGTCGGCACTGGTGGCGGCTTCGGCGCCGATCGCCGCGCTGGTCAGTCAGGTCTGGGTCAAAGAGGGGCAGGCATTCAAGGCGGGTGACAAGCTGTTGAGTCTGGATGCCGAGGACTTGCAGATTCCATTGCAGCAGGCCAGGGCCGAAGTGGCCGACATGGAGGCGCAGCTGCGTCTGGAGCGTCTGGCGTATCAGGCGAATAAGGAAAAACTCGACCATGAACGCAAGGTGCTGGAATTCAAGCGTGCCGATGTGGCGCGTGTGCAGGAGCTGCTGAAAAAGAAACTGACCTCGCAGACCTCGCTGGAACAGGCCAAAGAGGCGTTGACCCGTCAGGAATATACCTTAGTGGGGGCGGAACTGGCGGTGCAGGAACATGAGCTCAAGGCGCAGCAGAATCAGGCGCGTCTGGACAAGGCGCAGGCGGCTTTGCAGCAGGCGCGTTTGAATCTGGCACGCGGCGAAGTGGTGGCACCCTATGATGGCCGCGTCGCCAGTGTCAAGGTGAGTGTCGGCGATCGCGTCAATGCCGGAGCGGTGCTGTTAGAGTACTACGGTTTGCAGAGCCTGGAGTTGCGCGCCAAATTGCCGGTGGCGAGCTTTCAGGAGGTGAATCAGCGTCTGCAGGCGGGCGAGCCGATTCAAGCTGTGTATCGTCAAGCGGCTGATGGTCAGGTTGTGCTGCGCGCCGACCGTCTTGCCGGTCTGGCGTCGACCAGCGGTGTCGACCTTTTCTTCAGTATTCCTGATTCTTTGCGCTATTTAAGACCGGGCGATCTGTTGCAGGTCGATCTGCAAGGCAAAACCTATGAGCAGGCGCTGGCGCTTCCTTACAGCGCTATTTACGGCAATGACCGGATTTATGTGATTGCAGAGGGGCGTTTGCAGGCAAAGCAGGTGGTTCTGCTGGGCGAAAAAATGGTGGAGGGTGCTTTGTGGGCGCTGGTTAAAGCGGATGTGGCCGAAGGCACCAAAATCAATCTGACGCATCTGCCCAATGCGGTGAGCGGTTTGAAAGTGACCGAGGTGGTGCCGTGAGTATTGACGAGCGCACACCCTCATCTGAATTGAGAGCGGAGGAACTCGAGAGTCCGGCGCGCAATCTGGATCAGGATTACCATTTGCACGAAAACAAGTTCAAATCGCATGGCATTATCGGTTTGTTTGCGCGCCACAAGGTGGCGCCAAACCTGTTGATGATCATTATGATTCTGCTGGGCATTGTGGCCTTGCTGAAGCTCAATGTGCAGTTTTTTCCGAATTTCGATCTGGACTATGCCTCGGTGCGCGTAGTCTGGCCGGGGGCGAATGCCGAAGATGTGGAAAACAGTGTGACCGATCCGATTGAACGGGTATTGCGCAATCTCGACGGCTTGGACGAAATGACCTCCACCTCGGCATTGGGTCTGTCGTCGATTTCGCTGAAGTTCAAGGAAGGCACCGATATGATCGAGGCGATCGATCAGATCAATCAGCGCATCAATGAGTTGCGCAACCTGCCGCAGGATTCCGAACGTCCGATTGTTGAGCGCGTGATCCGTTATGAGCCGATCGCGCGTCTGCTGTTGCTGAGTGATCAGGCCAGTTTGGGCGAATTGCGCAAGCTGTCGCGCGATTTCGAGCGGCAGTTGCTGGATCGCGGCATCGATAAGATCAATTTCAAAGGCTTGCCTTCCGAGGAGATGGCGATAGAGGTGCCGCAGCGCACGTTGGAGCATTACGGCTTATCACTGGAGCAGATCGGCAATCAGGTGGTCGGCATGAGTCGCGACTATCCTGCCGGCTCGGTCGGCGACCTTGACAGTGTGCGTGATCTGCGCGCTCTGGAGCAGAAACGTACCGAAACCGAATTTGCGCAGATGCCGCTGGTGGCGAATGCCTCCGAACATATCGCTTTGGGTGAAGTTGGACATGTCGAGCGACGCCCGTTGAAAGATTCGCCTACTCTGCAGGTGGACGGCAAAACGGCGGTGGAGTTGCAGTTGATGCGTGCCGAAAGCGGCGATACTTTGAAGTCGGCGCAGATTTTGGACGCCTGGCTGCAGCAGGCGCGACCGCAATTGCCGCAAGGGGTAGAGTTGCGGGTCTATGACGAAACCTGGTCGCTGGTGTATCAGCGTATTATGCTATTGGTGAATAACGGTATCAGCGGCTTGATACTGGTGGTGCTGATTCTCTATCTGTTTATGAACGGCCGCGTCGCCTTCTGGGTGGCGGTGGGGATTCCGGTCTCTTTTATGGCGACTTTGATGATCATGTATCTGGCCGGCGGCAGCATCAATATGGTGAGTCTGTTCGGTCTGATTATGGCGCTGGGGATTATCGTTGATGATGCCATTGTGGTCGGTGAGGATGCCTTGGCGCATCACGAGATGGGCGAAAACCATTTGCAGGCTGCGGAGGGCGGTGCGCACCGTATGCTGGCGCCGGTCACGGCCTCCTCTTTGACGACGGTGGCGGCGTTTTTGCCGTTGATGATGATCGGCGGCGAAATGGGCAATATCCTCTTCGCCATTCCGCTGGTGATTATTGCCGTAATTTTCGCCTCGCTGTTGGAAAGTTTCACTATCCTGCCTGGTCATCTACGCCATGCCTTCAAAGGATTGCAGCCTGCGCAGCCCGGTTCGGTCCGTTATCGCTTGGATCACACCATCGACCATCTGCGTCACCATCAGTTCCGCATGATGATCCGCTGGGTGTTGGCCAACCGTGCCGTGACGCTGGCGAGTGCACTGGGATTGATGATTTTTGCCATCGGTCTGCTGGCCGGCGGGCGCTTGGGATTTGTGTTCTTCCCGTCGCCCGAGTCCACCAAAATCAATGCCGATGCGCGCTTTGTCTCCGGCACGTCAAGCGAGGCGACGGCCGCTTACGCGGAGCGTCTCTATAAAGCATTGCGTGAAACCGAAGCGCAGTTGGAGCCGGGGATTGTCAAAACCGCGGTGGTGCACTTTAACGAAACCAGCACGCAGAGCGGTCCGAATTACTGTGGCGTGAATATCGAGCTGGTGGAGCCCGACCAGCGTAAAACCCGTAATGCCGAGTTTATCCGGGTGTGGCAGGAAAAAGCCGGCAGTGTCCCCGGTTTGGATGTGTTGACCATGGAAGCGCCGCGTATGGGGCCGCCGGGCAGCGATATCGATATTCGTCTGAAAGGCGCCGAACCGATGCAGCTCAAGCAGGCAGCGCTCGATTTGCAGCAGGTGTTGACGCAAATCACCGGTGTCAGCGGGGTGCGTGATGACCTGCCGTTCGGGCGCGATCAGCTGGTGTACGAGCTGACGCCGCAGGGCAAGGCGCTGGGGCTGACCTATGTTTCCTTGGGGCGGCAGTTGGCGGACGCTTTTTCGGGTCGTCTAGTGCAGATCTTCACCGATGAAGAGGATGAGATTGAAGTGCGCGTGCAATACTCACGCGACGAACAGGGGACGTTGGCGACCTTGAGTCGCATGCATGTGGTGGCGCCGAGCGGGGAGCGCGTGGCTTTAAGTTCGGTTGCCACCTGGCGCACGCAGCGCGGTTTTGATGTGATGCGCCATGTCGACGGTCAGCTGGCGGTCACTGTAGTGGGCGAGGTCGATAAAAACGCCAATAACGCCAACCTGATTCTGGCGCAGTTGCAGCAAAGCACCCTGCCGCAACTGGTGCAGCAGTATGGGTTGAATTACAGTATCGAGGGGCAACGCGCCCGTCAGGCGGAAGCGATGGGTGATATGAAAATCGGTCTGTTGCTGGGGCTGTCGATTATCTATATCGTGCTGGCCTGGGTGTTCGGTTCTTACGGTTGGCCGCTGGTGGTGATGACGGCGATCCCGTTCGGGCTGATCGGTGCGATTATGGGGCACTGGTGGATGGGATTGGACATGACCATTCTGTCGCTGTTCGGGTTCTTCGGCTTGTCGGGTATTGTGGTGAACGATTCCATTATTCTGGTGAGTTTCTATAAGCGCTTGCGCGAGGATGGTTTGGGCGTGAATGAAGCGCTGGAAGAGGCGGCGGTGCAGCGTGTGCGTGCCGTGTTGCTGACCTCTTTGACGACAATCGCCGGCTTGACGCCGCTGCTGTATGAAACCTCGCTGCAAGCGCAGTTTCTGATTCCGATGGCGACGGCGATTGCCTTTGGTTTGATGTTTTCAACCTTTCTGATTTTGCTGGTGATTCCGGCCCTGCTGTCGGTTTATGAGCACGAACATCAGCGTTGGGGGCGCATTAAGGCACGTTGGAAGCGGCAGCCAGCCTGAGGTTTTCGCGGGCTTGCAAAACTCAACAGGCCGGGTATCGGCGGCAGTGGATGTCAGAATTGCCGTCTTAAGTGCCGAAAAACCAGTGATTACAACGGCTTTGCCCGGTCTGGGGGCTGAGTTGCAAATCTAATAATTAGATAAGAAAACTTGATGATTTTGTTGTTTTAAGAGAGAATAATCGTCCAAATTTATCATGTGGGATAGGATTAGGATTTTTTGAAGTGCCGTTCAAGGGCATTTTTAGAGAACTTTGCACGAGTGGGGCGCGAAACAAAAAAATGAGGAAAAAATCGCCTGATTGAGGCGGAACACGCAGCTAATAGCTGGCTATTGGCAAGTTTTCCAACAAAAAACAGGCGATTTTTAACCATTTTTATTCGTGCCGCCATCTCGTGGAAAGCTCTCTTTATTCCACAGTCACCGAATTTATTTACCAATTGAGGAAGTTGTATGGCAACTCGTAGAGAACTTGCAAACGCGATCCGTGCCTTGAGTATGGATGCGGTTCAAAAGGCTAATTCAGGTCACCCAGGCGCGCCTATGGGGATGGCTGATATTGCCGAGGTACTGTGGAACAGCCACATGAAATATAACCCGGCTAACGGCAAGTGGGCGGACCGCGACCGTTTCGTACTGTCTAACGGTCACGGCTCTATGCTGATCTATTCTTTGTTGCACCTGACTGGGTTCGATCTGAGCATCGAAGACATCAAACAATTCCGTCAATTGCACTCTAAGACGGCTGGTCACCCTGAATACGGTTATGCCGACGGTATCGAAACAACCACTGGTCCGCTGGGTCAAGGTATCACTAACGCGGTCGGTATGGCGATTGCCGAGCGTACGTTGGCTGCGCAGTTCAACCGTCCTGGCCACACTATCGTTGACCACCACACTTACGTGTTTATGGGCGACGGCTGTTTGATGGAAGGTCTGTCTCACGAAGCGGGCGCAATGGCCGGTGCTTTGGGTCTGGGCAAACTGATCGCTTTCTGGGATGACAACGATATCTCTATTGACGGTCATATCGGCGACTGGATGGAGCGTGATGTTGCGGGTCGTTTCGAATCTTACAACTGGCACGTTATCCGTAATGTAGACGGTCACGATGCGGACGCTGTCAACAAAGCGATTGAAGAAGCTAAGTCTGTAACTGACAAGCCTTCTTTGATCTGTACACGTACTATCATCGGTTTCGGTTCTCCAAACCTGTGTGGTTCTCACGACTGCCACGGCGCGCCGCTGGGCGACAAAGAGATCGCGGCTGCGCGTGAATTCCTGAACTGGCCGCACGCTCCTTTTGAAATTCCAGAAGACATTTACGCTGGTTGGGATCACAAAGCACAAGGTGCTAAAGACGAAGCGGAATGGAATGCCCGTTTTGAAGCTTACCGTGCTGAGCACCCAGAATTGGCGGCTGAATTCGAGCGTCGTATGGCCGGTGAATTGCCAGCTAACTTCGAAGTGGAAATGGATAAATTCATTGCGCACACGCAAGAACAGATGCCAAACATCGCTTCTCGTAAAGCGTCTCAAAATGCAATCGAAGCAATGGGTCCAATCGTTCCTGAGTTGTTCGGTGGTTCTGCTGACTTGACAGGTTCTAACCTGACTAACTGGTCTGGCACGGTCAAAGTTAACCACGACAATGCTAACGGTAACTACCTGTCATGGGGTGTGCGTGAGTTCGGTATGGCGCACATGATGAACGGTATGGTTCTGCACGGCGGTTTCAAAGTGTACGGCGGTACTTTCTTCATGTTCATGGAATTCATGCGTAACGCGTTGCGTATGTCTGCATTGATGAAGATCGGTACGATTTATGTATTCACACACGACTCTATCGGTCTGGGTGAAGATGGTCCTACGCACCAGCCTGTAGAGCAAATGGCGACGATGCGTGTGATTCCTAACTTCCAAACTTGGCGTGGTTGCGATGCGATCGAATCTGCGGTTTCTTGGAAAATGGCAATGCTACGCGGCAATGCGCCGACTGCGTTGGTATTCTCACGTCAAAACCTGAAGCCAATGCCTCGTACTCCAGAACAAGTTAAGAACATCGAAAAAGGCGGTTATGTGCTGAAAGATTGTGCTGGCACGCCAGACATCATCTTCATTGCAACCGGTTCTGAAGTGGAATTGGCGGTCAATGCCGCTGAAGCGATGGATGCAAACGTACGTGTTGTCTCTATGCCTTGTACCAATGCATATGATGCGCAAGACCAAGCTTATAAAGATTCTGTATTGATTCCAGGTGTTAAGCGCGTTGCGATCGAAGCCGGTGTTGCTGAGTCTTGGTACAAGTATGTTGGTCTGGACGGTGATGTTGTGTGCATGAAGTCTTTCGGTGAATCTGCTCCTGCAGGTGCGCTGTTCAAAGAGTTCGGCTTCACAGTTGAAAACGTTGTAGCAACCGCTAACCGCGTTCTAGGTAAGTAATCTCATTTTTTCAAATTCAATTCGAATTTAATATCCAATCGGGTTCGGTTTAGACTGAACCCGGTTATTTTTAGGAGTAAAAACGATGACTATTAAAGTAGGTATCAATGGTTTCGGCCGTATCGGTCGTATGGCTTTCCGCGCAGCGGCTAAAGACTTCAAAAACATCGAAGTAGTTGCGATCAACGATTTGTTGGATCCTGAGTACTTGGCTTACATGTTGAAGTATGACTCAGTTCACGGTCGTTTTGACGGTGACGTTTCTGTTAAAGATGGTAACCTGATCGTTAACGGCAAAACTATCCGCATCACTGCGGAGCGTAACCCAGCTGATTTGAAATGGGATGAAGTAGGCGCTGACCTAGTTATCGAATGTACTGGTTTCTTCTTGACTGAAGAATCTTGCCAAGCACACATCGAAGCGGGTGCGAAGAAAGTTGTTCAATCAGCTCCTTCAAAAGACCACACTCCAATGTTCGTATATGGTGTTAACCACAACTCTTACGCTGGTCAAGCAATCGTTTCTGCCGCTTCTTGTACCACTAACGGTTTGGCACCGGTTGCTAAAGTACTGAACGACAACTTCGGTATCAAACGTGGTTTGATGTCTACTGTTCACGCTGCAACGGCTACTCAGAAAACGGTTGACGGCCCTTCTTCTAAAGACTGGCGCGGTGGTCGCGGTATCCTGGAAAACATCATCCCATCTTCAACTGGTGCTGCTAAAGCGGTAGGTGTTGTTCTTCCAGAATTGAACGGTAAGTTGACTGGTATGGCGTTCCGTGTTCCTACTTCTGACGTGTCTGTTGTTGACTTGACTGTTGAGTTGGAAAAAGAAGCTTCTTACGCTGATATCTGTGCAGCCATGAAGAAAGCATCTGAAGGCGAATTGGCCGGTGTTCTTGGCTACACTGAAGAAGCTAACGTTTCTACTGACTTCCGTGGTGATTCTCACCCATCTATCTTTGACGCTAAAGCAGGTATCGCATTGGATTCTACTTTCGTTAAAGTGGTTGCTTGGTACGACAACGAGTACGGCTATACATGCAACATGATGCGTGTTGTAGAGCACGTAGGCAGCAACTAAGACGATTCGTTTTGTTTGTGGGGCATTTCGTTGTTGTGCCTGCCAGTCGTTTACCAATTGTAAACTCCTTCGGCACGCCTAGAACTGCCCACACAACCAAAAGAATCAGGCAGGTTTAGGAAGAGGTTTAACTTCTTCCTGAGAGCTTTGCACGAGTGGGGCGCGAAATAAAAATGAGGAAAAAATTGGCTGGTTGAGGCGGAAAACGCAGCCAATAGCTCGCTATTAGCAAGTTTT
>JACXUQ010000338.1 GCA_014763835.1 Thiotrichales bacterium | reverse complement strand
AATGATTGGAAAGCAAAGCGTTCAATAGTTTAAACGCTAAGAATCGTTTTCAAAAACTGAACAGGCCGGGTAGGAGCACTCCTACCCGGCCTGTTCAGTTTTTGAAAGTTGAAAAATTTATTTCTTCTTTTTAGCGCTTTTTGCGGCGGATTTTTTTGCCGCATCTTTCTTTTTCACTTTCTTCTTGGCCGGCTTTTTGGCAACGTCTTTCATTTTGAAATTGGCTTCCAGTCCTGCAATCTTGCCCACCGGCAGCTGTTGCTGCAGATGGTATTCGATGCGTTCCAGATTTTCCAGATCGTGGCGTTCCACCAAGTTCACCGCAATGCCTACCTGATGGGCGCGGCCGGTGCGGCCGATGCGGTGGATATAGATGTCGCCGCGGAACGGTAGGTCGTAGTTGATGACATGGGTGATGTGCAGCATGTCCAAGCCGCGTGCGGCGACGTCGGTGGCCACCAATACCTTGATTTTGCCGCTTTTGAATTTGTGCATTTTGTCCATGCGTACGGCCTGGATAAAGTCGCCGTGCAATACCTGCGCGGAGATATTGCGCGATTGCAGCCACTCGGTCACCTCAATCGCGCGTTCTTTCTTGTTACAGAACACGATGGCGCTTTGGCAGGTGGCGTCATTGAGGATGTTTTCCAGCAAGGCTTGTTTGTGGGCTTTATCGTTGGCCAGATAGACGATCTGCTGAACCTGCTTGGACTGCTGGTTCGGCGCTTCGATCTGTACGGTGACCGGGTCGTCGAGAATCTCTTCGGCGAACTTGCGCACGCCTGCTCCTGATAAGGTGGCGGAGAACAGAGCGGCTTGGAAGTCGCCGGGAATGGCGTCCAACAGCGAAAGGACGTCTTTGCCTTGTCCCATGTCGAGCATGCGGTCGGCCTCGTCGATGACGACCATTTCGATGTCGGAGAGGTTCAGGGCGTCTTCGGCCATCAGGTAGGTCAGACGGCCGGGCGTGCCCACCAGAATGTCGAACGGTTGGCGCAGGGTTTTGAACTGGTTGGCCTTGTCGAAACCGCCGGTGATGATGGCGGTTTTGAAATCGCAGAAGGTGCCGAGCTGTTTGACGACCTTGTGAATCTGAAAGGCCAGTTCGCGTGTGGGTGCCAATAACAGTACGCGCGGCAGGTCGGGACGGCGCGGTTCGTCGAGCAGGTATTGCAACATCGGCAGGACAAACGCGGCAGTTTTACCGGTGCCGGTGGCGGCGCCGGCGAGTACGTCCTGGCGTTCCAGCAGCGCGGGAATGGCTTCGGCCTGAACCGGCGTGGGCTTGTGATAGTTCATTTTTTTGATCGCGTCCTGCAGGGCGGGATCAAGGTCAAAATCTTCAAAAGTCAGGCTTGGTTCAGTCATAGTCGTCATTGTTCGTTCAGCGGATAATTTTGTAGCAGGGATTATAATTGCTTGCGTCAATCTTCATGCGTTTTTGTGCAATAAAACTTTCTAGCAATTTGTCCATGGCCTGCATGATTTCGGGGTCGCCGTGAATCTCAAAGGGGCCGTGTTTTTCGATTTCGCGCACGCCGTCGGCTTTGACATTGCCCGCTACGATACCCGAAAACGCTTTGCGCAACTGGCTGGCGAGCTGATAGGCCGGCTGGTTTTTATGCAGGTTGAGGTTGGCCATATTGGCATGCGTCGGTTCAAACGGCATTTGTAAATCCGGATCAAGATGCAGGCGCCAGTTGAAGTAGTAGGCGTCGCTGCTGGCCTTGCGGTCCTGACGCACCACTTCCATGGACGCTTTGACTTGGCTGGCGACTTTTTCCGGTTCGTTGACTAGAATCTGCAGGTGTTGGCAGGCGGCCTTACCGAGAGTGATTTCGATGAAGTCGAGCACACTTTCGAAATAGGCGCGGCTGCTTTCCGGGCCGCTCAGGAAAATGGGGAGCGGAATCTCGGCGTTTTTGGGGTG
>JACXUQ010000337.1 GCA_014763835.1 Thiotrichales bacterium | reverse complement strand
TTCGCCATCGTCAAGGCGATGGTGTTTTTGGGTTCGGTGCTCTATATCGTCGGTCTGATTCTAACGGATATCTCCTATACCTATTTTGATCCGCGCGTGAGGTTGCAGTGATGAGTCTGACCTTGTTGTGGACCGATGGTTTGATTTGGGGGCTGGTGGTCGCCCTGTTGGTATGGGGCAGGATTGTCAGTGGTTCGGTGCAGGTACGTCGCCAATGGATGCAGGTGTTTGAATCCAAGGTGGCGATGGTGTCGGCGATTGTGCTGCTGTTTTATGTGCTGCTGGCGCTGCTGGACTCGATTCATTTTACGCAGCAAGAGGCGGGACATGGGCTGCAAAGTGTGCTCGACACTGTTTTGGCGCATTTGGCATCGGTGCAGGAGCGCACCTATTCGGCGCCGTTTGCGCTGACCGAATACAACCGCACTCTGCAGACGCTGGAGGATGGAACGGTGGCGATGGTTTATCAGCCGTTGCAGCATATTAATCCGCAGGCTTCGATTCTGTGGGAAAGCGGCAAAGCCCTGCTGGCCGGCCTGTTGATTTTTATTTTGACCGTTGCGGTGCATCTTTTGTGGCGAAGCCGGGTTAATGGCGTGTCTTTTTTTGAACAGGTCGGGGCGGTATGGCAGGGACGCACCGCTTTGCCGTGGAAAACGGCTTACTTGACGGTATTGCTGTTGATTTTGGTGATGAGTTGGTTCTATCAGCTAAGCCTTTCTTATCACGTGTTGGGTACCGATAAGGTCGGCGGCGATGTGTTGTATGAAAGTCTCAAAAGCATCCGCACCGGGGTGTTGATTGGCGTGCTGACCACCTTGGTGATGTTGCCGGTGGCCTTGCTATTGGGGATTGCAGCCGGCCTGTTCAAAGGTTGGGTGGATGATGTCATTCAATATATCTACACGACCTTGAACTCGATTCCCGGGGTCTTGCTGATTGCCGCCGCGGTGCTGGTGATGCAGGTGATGATCGGCAATCACCCGGAATGGTTCAGTTCCACCGAGGAGCGTGCCGATATGCGTCTGCTGTTTCTGGTGCTGATTCTGGGAATGACGAGCTGGACCGGTTTGTGCCGTTTGCTCCGTGCCGAGACCTTGAAAATCAGCCAGATCGAGTTTGTGACCGCCGCACGGGCGTTTGGCGTGAGCCGTTTGACGATTATCGGCCGCCATATTCTGCCGAATGTGATGCATATTGTGCTGATTGCGGTGGTGCTGGATTTCAGCGGCTTGGTGCTGGCTGAGGCGGTGTTGTCTTATGTTGGCGTGGGGGTTGACCCGACTATGCACAGCTGGGGCAATATGATCAACCAGGCGCGTCTGGAAATGGCGCGCGAACCGATGGTGTGGTGGTCGCTGTTTGCCGCGTTCATTTTTATGTTCTGTTTGGTGCTGGCTGCCAATTTGTTTTCGGACCGGGTGCAGCGCGTGCTTGACCCGCGTTCGCAACCGTCACAATCTTAAAGGGGAGTAAACATGCAGGCCATGCCGCAGGTTCTACAGGTTGAAAATTTACAGATTCAGGTGGGGAATGTGCCGCTGCTGAAAGGCATCTCCTTTGAGGTGCGCAAGGGGGAGATTTTTGCCCTGGTGGGCGAGTCGGGCAGTGGCAAATCGCTGACCAGTCTGGCGATTATGCGATTGTTACCGGAAGCGCTGCGCATCAGCGGTGGCGAAATCATTTTGCAGGGACAGTCGTTGTTCTCGCTGACAGAGCAGCAGATGCAAACAGTGCGCGGCAAGCGCGTGGCGATGATTTTTCAGGAGCCGATGACCTCGCTGAACCCGGTGATGAAGGTGGGTGATCAGGTGGCCGAGGTGTTGCGTGTGCATTTGCGTCTGTCTTCCAAGGCCGCCCGTGAGAAGGTGGTGGCGCTGTTTGCAGAGGTGGGGATTCCCGATGCGGCCAATCGCTACGACTGGTATCC
>JACXUQ010000336.1 GCA_014763835.1 Thiotrichales bacterium | reverse complement strand
AAAAACTTGCTAATAGCCAGCTATTAGCTGCGTTTTCCGCCACAATCAGCCAATTTTTTCCTCATTTTTCTCTCGCGCCCCACTCGTGCAAAGCTCTCAGACTATTAGCCGCGTTTCTCGCCTCAATCAGTCAGATTTTTCCACCTTTTTCTTTCACGCACCACGCGTGCAAAGCTCTCCTTAAGCCGTTAGAATAACTCGACTCAATTCGAGCAAGACACTCCTCAGGATGGTTTTTTAGCAGTATGACCGCATTTGTTCATCTTCATGTTCATTCCGAATACTCCGTTATTGACGGTACGCTCGGCATCAAGCCGCTGGTCGGTTTGGCGTCCAAGGATCAACAACCCGCGTTGGCGTTGACCGACCGCAGCAATCTGTTTGCGCTGGTCAAGTTTTACGGTGCGGCCATGGGGGCGGGCATCAAGCCGATTATCGGTTCCGAAGTATGGCTTGAGGATCAGGATGGCATGGTGTCCAAGCTGGTTCTGCTGTGCCAGAATGAGCAGGGCTATCTGAATCTTTCCCATTTAATTTCATTAAGTTATCTCAAGAACCAAAAGCTGCATGAGAATACACTTTGCGCAATGATCAAGCGCGAGTGGCTGGTGGAGTTTAATGAAGGACTTATTGTGCTTTCCGCCGGCCGCGAAGGCGATGTGGGCATGGCGATTCTGGCGCAGAAGCCCAATCTGGTCGCCAAGCGTGCCCAGTGGTGGATGACGCATTTCAAAGACCGCTACTATCTGGAGTTGATCCGCACCGGCCGCCCGCAGGAAGAGGTTTACATTGCCGGCGCGGTGGAAGTGGCGCAGCGCTACGAGATTCCGGTGGTGGCCACCAACGACGTGCGTTTTGCCGTGGCGGAGGACTTTGAGGCGCATGAAGTGCGCGTCTGCATCCACGACGGTTATGTGCTGGATGATCCCAACCGTCCCAAACGTTATTCCGAGGAGCAGTATTTCCGTAGCAGCGAGGAGATGATCGCGCTTTTCGACGATATTCCCGAAGCCATTGAAAATACCGTGGAGATTGCCAAGCGCTGTTCCTTGAGCCTGACGCTCGGCACCTACTTCCTGCCGGATTTTCCGGTGCCGGACGGTATGACCATCGACGAATTCTTTGTGAAGGAAAGCCACAAGGGTCTGGACGAGCGTTTGCAGTTCCTGTTCGGTCATCTGGATGCGGCGGCGTTTGAAGAGAAGCGCAAGTTCTATTACGAACGTATCCAGTTCGAACTCGACATCATCCTGCAAATGGGGTTCCCGGGTTACTTCCTTATCGTTGCCGACTTTATCCAGTGGGCCAAAAACCACCAGATTCCGGTCGGCCCGGGACGGGGTTCGGGGGCGGGCTCGCTGGTAGCCTACGCCCTCAAAATCACCGACCTTGACCCGATCGAATACGATCTGCTGTTCGAACGTTTCCTGAACCCGGAACGTGTTTCCATGCCTGACTTTGACGTCGACTTCTGTATGGATCGTCGCGACGAGGTTATCGATTACGTTTCTCGCCATTACGGCCGTGATCATGTGTCGCAGATCGTCACCTTCGGTACCATGGCGGCCAAGGCGGTGGTGCGCGACGTGGGACGTGTGCTGGGCTTGGGCTACGGCGTGGTGGACGGCATTGCCAAGCTGATTCCAAACGAGTTGGGCATCAAACTGAAAGATGCCATCGAAAAAGAAGAGGATTTGCAGGCCAAGCGCGACAACGACGAAGACGCGCGCCAGTTATTGGAACTGGCGCTGAAACTCGAGGGCACGGTGCGTAATACCGGCAAGCACGCCGGAGGCGTGGTTATCGGCCCGAAACCGCTGGATCACTTCTGTCCGGTATTGTCCGAAGCCGACGGTTCCAGCGTGGTCACCCAGCTCGACAAGAACGATGTGGAATATGCCGGCCTGGTGAAATTCGACTTCCTCGGTCTGCG